>JACPAV010000033.1 GCA_016180645.1 Nitrospirota bacterium
TTTGACGGCGAAGAGATAGATGAGACCCTGATTCAAACGACCGGGAGGAAGAAGAAAAAGGAGAAACGTATAGGTTGACAAGGCAGCCGCTTTCAGAGATAGGGGAGGGCCTTCAGGCCCTCCCGAAAAGAGGGAGCAATTCGTAGGGGCGGATCTTTAGATCCGCCCGTATTGGGAGCATCTGAAGATGCTCCCCTACGAATCGGCATTCTGTTAGAGGCTCTTAGGCTGTCCCGATGACGCTACACTATTTCAATACGAGTGGGCCACACGCATCCACGCAATGAGGTTACGCCACATCAACAAATAGTCATAAATATATCAATAACTTATATGATCCATCGAAGGCATGGATGTTGCTATGTATTATCTCGGAATGAAAACAGGATCGATAGCAGCAACGATTGGTTGGATGGTTATGTCCTCAATTGTGGCTTCCTGCGGCGTTGACCCCATTGCCTCCTCCAACGAGCACTTGGCCCTTCTCGATCCACAGGCTACGCTCCAAGCGGATTCCGTTGACTCGGAATTGGCAATCGGCAAAGCAATTTATCGTGCGTCTTCCCGAGTGGGCGCCTACGAAGGTTTCGAATCCTTTGCCGATGGGTTTTCATTTCCACCGGGGTACTCCAGCAACGGCTTGGCGTATTATGCAAACGCAACCGCGAATAGGGTGACCGCACAGAATCCCATCGCCGGAACCCGGAGCCTCCAGTTCAGCTCCATCCTTAACGAAGGGTTGTTCATCTTGGTGGAAAACACGCAGGATTTCGGCACGGTCACCGGCGGCTACGTCCGTTACGCATTCGCCGTGGACAGCGGAGTGACTCAAGTGGACCTCGGCGGGTACAACTTATCCCTCATCGTGAATACCACCGGTCAAGTGGTGCCTTGGAGCTCCGTCTTGGGCGTGGAAGTACCGGCCCACTCCCTGATACTTAGGGATGGAAATCTGGACGTCCTGCTCAGCGAACCCTATGTGACCGGTTCCATCGTTTCGGTCGAGGCGGTGCCCGTCCTTGCCGATGGATCGGGTGGAACGCTCACGGTCAACGGCAACGTTCTCCAAGGCCTGGGGTCGAATCCATACCAGATCGGAACCTTCTCTACTGTCCCCGTCTCCGGATTCACCGGGACAACACTGCGCATTGATGAGATTGAAGTTCTGATCCAAGCTGACACCATCAAGCAGAAGAAAGACAAGAAAGACAAGAAGGACAAGAAAAAGTAGGCCGTCCTTCGGGCCCGTCCTCCCCCTCCCCGGTCTCTCGGCTTTGGTTTGTCCTTGGTTGTCCATTCTGATACTCTTTGGGCTGGAGGATGGGTTGAAGGAATTCCGCAAACCTTCTGTTCATGTGTTTTCAGACCGAGTGTTGAAGAATCACCGAACTGTGGGGAAAACTGACAAGGGGCGCGCCGCGGCGGCAGATGGTTTGAAAACGCCTCCGATTCGGGTTCCTTCCTCGGCTCCTAGTGGCGCGCTTCTTGCGCCAGCCTTCGGATCGGCATGAAAAGCTTCGGCGCCTTTGGTCGCACCGCACTCTTGTGTCTCCTTTTCGCGCCCTTCTCCTTTCGGGAAGTTTTGGCGGCGAGCGAGGGGATGGCCGCATTTGCAAGCGGAACGAGCACTACCCCCAACCACCGTACGTGGAACTCAACATTCAATAATGACTTGGATGCGGCCACGGCCACGGCCAACGCCGCGGCGGGGACCATCGAATACTCCGTACTGCGCCGCTGCCCGGTGCGTCGCGAATACATCCTGGGCACGCTCGATTCGGCCGGCACGATCACGATTCAAACCACTTCTGACGACGGAGCAACTTGGACGGCCCGGGGGTCCTGCTCCACCTGCCAAGGCACGACCAACGACGCCTTCGGCGGGCTCGACATCGCCTACGAGCAGTCCTCCGGTGAAGCCCTTATCGTTTTCGAAAATGCTACCGGCAACAACAAGCTCATCCGGTATGACCGGTGGGACGGCACCACGTACACGTCGGCTTCCACCCTCACCATAACGGGCGGGAACACTACCACGCGCTGGGTTCGCCTCAAGTCCCTTGCGGGAAGTGATCGCATTGCTCTTGCGGTCGCCGGCGCGAACAGCACCTTGAATGTCTCCGTGTGGAACGGCTCGACATGGGAGAGCACCTCGACCAGCCTGACGGCTTCTCTGGCCGCCGTGACGGTTAGGGCGTTCGATATCGAGTTCGAACAGTCTACGGGGGACATCTTGGTGGTGTACGGCTCGGGTACCACGCTGAGCCACCACACTTGCCCCGCTCCAGCCGCCTGCACTTGGAGCGGCGCCACCTCAAACAGCCCCTTCAACCCGGGCGTGGCCGTCAACTGGGTGGAAATGGCCGCCGATCCGGCCACGGACGATATCGCCCTGATCGCGCATATGAACGGAACCGGCTGCACAACCGCAACCTGCCGGGCTCAACATGACCTTTGGACCGGCGCCGGTTGGGTAGGGGGAACGACGGCCGACACTTCCGTCAACGTCACGTCCGCCAGCAGCCCCAATATCCCGGTCGCCGTGGCCTGGGAGAAAAGCAGCAGCACCGCCCTTTTCGCCTTCGTAGATGGAAGCTCGACCACTGCGGTGGACTACGTTACGGCCGCCGGCTGCTCGGGCGGTTGCACATGGACCCCCGCGACCGGCACAAACCTCACCAACGCCTCAACCACCACCCAAACCTGGCCGGGAGCAATACCAACGGTCCAGCTCGTCGGCAGCCCCAACGAGAATCAGATCTACCTCCTGGCGGAGAGCGTGGATACGGCCGCACCGGCCGACTATGAGCTCCAAGCCCTCCTCTGGAGCGGCGGGGCCTTTTCCCAAACCGCCACGCAAAGCCAAGTCTCCATCGACGTTGACTCCAACGCTTTCGCGCCGTTCAGTTTCGCGTGGTCCTATCCCTTCTTTCAGCAGGCCAACTACCAGTGGTTTCTGAACCAGAGCACCCCGGTGCTGAATCCGGCCGACCCGGGGGATCAGTTGGCCACGGACAATAACGTGGCTACGGGCGTCTACACAACGAGAGAAGTGAGGCTCCGCGTCAACTTCACCGCCCGAGGGGGGACGCTGGCATCGGGGAAAATCCTGCGGCTCCAGTACAGCAGCGATGCGACGAGTTGCACCACCGGCACATGGACCGACATCGGGAGCACCGAGACAACCAACATGATCTGGCGCGTGATCGGTTCCGGCGGTGTCCTGACGGATGAAACCTCGGTTACGGCCCAACGGGTGGACGGTTCAACCCTGAATGGGCTGTACACCGAGTCGGGAGACAGCACGACCGCCGCGTCCTACTCCCTGGGGGACACCCCGGAATGGGACTGGAGCTTCACCAACTTCCAGGCTCCTCCGAATACGGGATATCGATTCCGAATGCTCGAAGTGGTCGGCGGAACCCCCACGGTTACCGGGTCCTATTCGTCGAACTGCCCGCAGCTTTCGACCACGGATCCGGACGGATTGGTGGCGTACGCAACGACCTCGGGCGCCAACGAACCCAAGTATAAGAACTGGACGGGCACCCAGTTCGATGCGTCGGAGTCCGATGCCGGGACGCAGACGAGCACCATCCGATATGTGGTGCAGAAAACAGCCAAGGTGGCGAGCAACCTCAAACTCATGGGAACGCTCGACAGCACCGGCGCCATCACCTTCCGCTATTGGAACGGCGCCTCCTGGGCCGCCCCCGGCGGGAGCTGTACGTGCAGCACCTCGGCTGCGAACAGCGCCTATCGCGGGTTCGATATCGCCTTCGAGTCCAAATCAGGCGAAGGGCTCATCGTCTGCGATGACGGGACGGCCAACGACAGTGTCAACTACTGCACCACCACCGCAGGCGGGGCGACTCTCTCGAACGCCGGCTCGCTGACCGTTTCCACCGGCTCGGCCAACGCCAACTGGATCAGGCTCGAGGCCAGCCCGGCGGCCGACTACATCGTGATGGGCGTGTTGAACTCCAATACCACCGCCACGGGCGCGGTCTGGAACGGGAGCAGTTGGGTGACCAACACCACCTTTTCGGACACGACCAGTTCAGCTACCAACGAGGCCTTCGACGTGGCATGGCACCGTGTCACCAGCCGAGCCATGATCGCATACGGCACCGGCACTTCTACCAACTACTCCATCTGGCAGTCCGGAACATGGGGAACGCCGGCGGCGGCAGGTAACCCGGGAGCTGCCGTGAGTTGGCTTCAACTCGATGCGTCCCACGTGAGCGATTACATCCTGGAAGTCACGGTGGACGGCGGCTCGGACGTCGAAACGTTTGCCTGGAGCGGGAGCGCTTGGAGTACGCCCGGGAGTTGCGCCGATGCAGCCGCCAGCCTGCTCGCCAATCGGTCGATCGATGTGAAATGGGAAACCGTCAGCAGCGACGCCCTGATTGCCTATGTGGATGCGGCGGGCGGCGGAGGAAACGACAAAGTCACCTACTGGACCTACACGGAGGGTGGGAGTTGCGCGGCGGCGGCCACAATCGGAACATTCACGGACGTGCAGACGGTGCAACTCCGGAACTCGCCCGACGGCGACGAGATCATGCTCCTCGCGTTGGACAGCACGAGCGCCATCAAGGGCTTCATCTGGAGCGGCAGCGCGTTCTCCACGCCTACCGGCAGCGCTCTAACGGCGGCGGCCTCGGCGGCCGCATACGAACCGTTCATGTACGCCTGGAATGCCGGAGCGCCCACTCTCGTCGAACTCGTCTCCTTCGGGGGGTACAGCAGGAGCCGTGGGCTTCAGCCCGCGTCCGACGGTCCGGTAGGCGCAGGCTTTATGCCTGCGTCCGAAGACGCACCCGTAAAGGGTGCGGCTACCAGCGCTGGGGGATACGAAGTGGTCTTGGAATGGGAAACGGCGGCGGAACGCTCCAATGCAGGTTTCTACCTGCATCGGAGCGAGACGCGAGACGCGGGACGCAAGACGCAGGTCAATCAGAAGATGATCCAGGGCCTTGGAACAAGCGCCCGCGGCAAGAAATACGTCTTCGTCGACGACCTCTCCGATCTCATCACTCATCACTCATCACCCATCACGATTCAGTACTGGCTCGAAGACGTCGAATTCAACGGCACCCGCACGATGCACGGCCCGGTGGAAGTCCACGTCGGCCTCGATTCGGACGGCGATGGGATGCCGGATGATTGGGAACGCGCGTACGGATGCGCCTCCGCACTCGGTCGGTCTGCGATTCGTAGGGGCGGATCTTCAGATCCGCCCTCTTGGGGAGACCGTAGGGGAGCATCTTTAGATGCTCCTTCTCTGGGAGGGTCTAAAGACCCTCCCCTACAATGCCTCGATCCCCTCGTCGCAGACGCCGACGGCGACGCCGACGGAGATGGGATCAGCAACCTCCTCGAGTACCTCAACGGCACCTCGCCCACCGCCATCGAAAGCGGGGTGTGGATCACGGACCTTTCCGCGTTCAAATCTAGGGGTCAGGGGTCAGGGGCCAGGGGCCAGGAACTAGGAACCAGGAACCAGGAACCACCCGCTCACCCTGAGCCCGTCGAAGGGTGGCGGGTGACCAAAGAAGACTCCACCGGTATCGAGATGGAATGCACCGGAGAGGGTTGCTCCACTCCGGCCCGCCTCGCCGTCCCGCCGGGCGCCAAACTCCACGATTCTCCTGGTGTCGACGCGATTGCCGAAGGCATCTTCCGGGATCAAACCATTCTGCGAATAGCTTCAGCGGACAAGGAGGTAACCGGCATTCTCCGTGCGCGTCTGGAATTCGCAGGTCCCCACGTTCCGGTAGCCGCAGGCTTCAGCCTGCGTCCCGAGCGCACCCTGAAGGGCGCGGCTACCCCGGATCTCACAAGTCTCCTTGATTCCGTCGTCCTGAACAAGTTCCGTTGGGCGTTTGTCAGTAGGGGAGCATCTTTAGATGCTCCCTTCAACGCGGGCGGATCTAAAGATCCGCCCCTACAAGGCGGAGAGTGGCGATCTCCCTCGCGCTCGACCGGAACATCGCTGAAAGTTTCCGTGACCGAAACCGGCGTCTACAAAATCACCCGCGACGACATCGCCGACGCCGGCCTCGATCCGAATCTCTTCGATCCGGAAAAGGCGCAGGTGTGGGTTCCTGGTTCCTTGTTCCTAGTTCCTGGTGGAGAACGATTACAGCCCGTGAATGTTCAAGCGGACGGTGGGGCATTGTATTTCCTTGGGGAGCCCGCCGACTCGAAATACACCCGCACGAATGCGTATTGGCTTCTCTTGGATCCGTCGAACGTCGAACGTCGAACGTCGAACGAAATCCTGGATTTGACTCAACCGGGACCGGCCGACGAACCGTTCCAAGACGCGCTTCGGCTTGATCCCTCTGCTTGCGTCCTGCGTCCTGCGCCCTCCAGGATGGAGCAAGTGCCGCGAGAGGGCAGGAGCCCGGAGCGGCCGTCCTGCGCCCTCCTTTATTGGCAAGAAATGCCCGGCCCCTCAGACGCGGAACGGTTCTTCTTCGCCCCCGTCCTCAAGGACGGCGATTCACACGACTACGAGTTCGAGCTGCCTGAACTCGCGAGCAACGAGCAACGAGCAACGAGCAACCTCCAAGTAGGGCTTACCCTTCTCGGACTGGCCGAATCGAACGTGGCCCAGAGCCACAAAGTCGAAGTCTCGCTGAACGGTCTGACTCTTGGCGAAATGACATGGACCGGCCGGGATCTCTTCCACTCCTCACTTCGCACTTCGCACTCCGCACTTCGCACCGGACAAAATACAATGACCCTCAAGGTGCTGCTTGCGGAGGGCGCCCAGTTCGATCAAGTTCTGCTCAAAGGTGCGACGATTCCATACTATCGACCTTCGCGCCTCGCGCTCCCGGTCGTGAACCCATCACTCATCACCCATTACGCATCACGCGGCCTCTTGGATGCCACCAATCGGGCCGACTACATCATGATTCTGCCGGAGGCAGGGGTCGGCAAATCTGTAGGGGCGGGTCTTCAGACCCGCCCGGAGGGAGCATCTGAAGATGCTCCCCTACAAGAAGCCCTTCGGCCGCTGGTCGAATACCACGAATCCCACGGGCTCACCGTCAAAGTCGTTTCGCTGGATCAGATCTATGATGAATTCGGGGCCGGTCTCGCCACGCCGCACGCCATCAAGAATTTCCTCCATTTCGCATTTCACAATTGGCAATCTCCGAAACCCTCCTACGTCCTCCTCGTCGGCGATGCCTCATACGACTACAAGGGGTATGAGGATGGGGAACAAGTTCCTGGTCCCTCGTTCCTCGTTCCTAGCTATCTTCTCTATACCCCCTTGGGGGGTGAGGTGCCTTCAGACGCTTGGTTTGTTTCTTTCGATGGAGGGGCGCCCTTCGACAAGCTCAGGGTGAGCGGAGAACAAACCGCTCGTGGTGAGCTTGTCGAACCACGGGGCAACGAGATCGATCTCTTTCCCGATATGGCAATCGGGAGATTGCCGGCGAGGACTCCCGACGAACTCTCAGCAATGGTGGACAAGATCCTTCACTACGCGGACGACGATCCGGAATCGAATTGGCGCCGGAACGTGCTGCTGGTGGCGGACAACTTTCAATCCGATTTCGAAGGGGTTTCGGAAAGCCTCTTCGACCTTGCGCCGCCCAGTCTGCTCCTCACCCGAGGCTACCTCTCGCTCCTTCCCTCCGCGAGCGATCTGTCCGGCGCGATCGTCAAGGAGATCAATTCGGGCGCCTCCCTCATCAACTACCTGGGCCACGGCTCCGCCGAGTTCTGGGCCGCCGAGAAAGTCTTCGGCTCCGCGCAACTCCCTGCGCTGGAAAACCTGGGCCGATATCCTTTCATTTCCACGTTGACCTGTATCAACGGTTACTTTGTCTTCCCGCCGGAGCAGGAGTTTGAGGCCATGGCCGAAGAGTTCGTTCGGGCCCCCGGCAAAGGTGCGGTGGCATTTTTCGCTCCCAGTGGAATGTCCAGCCCCGCCGTTCACGGCGCGCTCAACCGCGCGCTCTACAAGGCGATCACGCAGGACCGAGTCAATCCGATCGGCGCGGCGATTCAGAAAGCCTATCTCGATGTGGCTTCGCAGGTCAGCGCAGGTCGATGGGAATACGTCCCCCAGATGTTCGTCCTCTTCGGCGACCCCGCGATGGACTTGGTGCTTCCGACCTCCGATGCCCCCGCGACTCACGACGCACAACGGACGACTGACGATTCCGGTTGCGGCTGCGCCCACATCGGCGCGCCGGCGGGATGGGCGGGAGGGCTGACGGGGTTCTTTGGACTTCTGGGCCTCTACGCGGTAACGCGGATTCTTCGTCGCCGGCGCCGAAGGTCTTGGCCTAAGTGCAAGTTCATGCGTATGTGCGGATTCGCAAACGGTGGCGCGGACCCTGAAGGGCCCGCTACAGAGCTCAAATCGTGTAGCCGAGCCTTCAGGCTCGGCAAGTCAACCCGCACAATGCGTTGTGCGGGTACGTAGAATCGGTTTTACAACCGTTCTCACGTGGTTCGACGGGTTCACCACGAACGATCCTCAGCTCACAAATCCTCCGTTCGCCCTGGACCTGCCGAAGCGCGGAGAAACGGGCTTGAGGCCGGTTCTGGGCGCGCCTCTCTGACCCTGTACTCCTGCGCACTGTTGTTGCTGGTTGCACTCCCCTATCTCAATACGTTTCGGGTCCCTTTCTACGAGGATGACAGACCACACATCACCAACAACCCTTCCGTGGTTGGAATGGGCGACCTTTCAGCGAAGCGCCTTTGGGATGCTGCTTTCACAAGCCCGCTGCCAAGTCGCCCGGTTCCGAACCTGACTCTCGGGCTCAACTACTATTTGCACGGCTTCAGCCTGCCTGGATACCATGCTTTCAATCAGCTTGTTCACTCGCTTTGCGTGGTCTTGCTCTTCCATGTCTTCTTTCTTCTCCTGACTTTCCACGAGAATCAGATCCTGATTCGGAACCGGCGAATGGTTGCGTTTCTCGCGGCCTTGTTGTGGGGGGTCCACCCTATTCACACGCAGGTGGTGACATACATCGTTCAGCGCATGACGTCCATGGCTGCGCTGTTCTATCTGTCATCTTTCAGGAGCTTCTTGATCTATCGAAATGAAGCTTCCAAGCATCCGAGTATTCATCGGATCCTATCCTGCCTATTCTATGTTCTCGCACTGGGGTCCAAGGAAACTTCGTTGACGCTTCCCCTATTGGTCCTGATCTACGAACTCTTGCTCGTCCCGGGCAAGCCCGGCCAGGCTCTCTGGAGGAGATTTTCCGGAACCTTCTTGTTCGGTGGATTGGCCGCAGGCGCATCCGTCTTCTACACCATCTTCTACGCAACCGGGTTCAACAAGTTCCAGGTTGCCCTTGGCGTTGAGTCTTTTCCGGGGATTCAAGCTTCACTGGGCATGCTGGTTTCGAGAGCATTGACGAACTGTCGCGCGTTGTTTTTCTACTTGGAGCTGTTGGGTACTCCCTCCCCAAAGAATCTGAGCCTCTTTCGGGAGTTCGAGGCTTCCCGCTCTCTCTTCGAACCTCCGACAACAACGCTCGCCTTGCTGGCCACGGCAGGTCTTGTCTGGGCTTGCGTCTCGCTTCGCAAGTCGAACCCGCTTGCCGTGTTTCTTGTACTCTGGTTTCCGGTGCACTTGAGCGTGGAAGGGGCCATGGCTGGACTCAGAGCCGTTTTCGATCATCGAATGTATCTCTCTTCGGCCGGCGTCGTCCTGTTATGTGTTGGCCTGCTCGCGCCCAGAATCCTTAGGAACAGAGCGGTCCTGCTCATGGGTCTGGCATCGGTCAGCCTTGCGTTGGGAACAATGACGTTACTCAGAAACAGGATTTGGGCAGATCCAGAAACCTTTTGGCAATTGGCGGTGAAAAATAGCCCCTCGCAGCCCGGCGCTTGGAACAATCTTGGCATCGTCTACGCGGAGAAAGGCCGCTACGAAGAAGCCTTGGGCTACTACGAAGAGAGCTTGCACAGGAACCCCAACTACCTGTTTGCTCACCAGAACCGGGCGCATGCCTTTATCCAATTGGGAGAATACGAGAAAGCACTGACAGCCGCTGAATTTGTGCTGTCGATCGATTCCGGTTGGGCAAAAAGCCACGAAATCGCCGCGATGGCCTGCGAAAAGCTGGGAGATAGCGCCCAAGCACTCTCCCACTACGAGAAGGCCGCCGCCCTCTCCAAGACTGCGCATAGCTATGCCCTGTTGGGCAGTTACCTGAGCAGGTTGGCTGAGTGGCAGGAAGCTGCCCACGCCTACCAAAAGGCCCTCGACCGAGACCCGAGGTACGAAGACGTTTACGTCAACCTAGGTGCGCTTTACCTGCTTAATCTGAACAAGCCCACGGAGGCTCGCAAGATCGCGGAAAAAGGTCTCGATCACTCCCCAGAAGACCCCGATCTTCTGGTTATTGCGGGCCTCTCGCACTGTCAACTCCTGGACTTTCCTGTCGCGCTAACCCTCCTGTGGAGAGCCAAGGGGCTTACCTCCCCCGGGTATCCGAGATTAGGACTCCTTGAGGATGGACTGGCCAAGGCTTCGAATGGAATCCGATGTTTCAGATAGACTTATCGCCGCCATGCTTTCATGGCGCCGCGGCACGTGCAAGGTATATATCTCCATCCTGTTCCCATGCGACAGTGACATTTCGGTCAGAATCCACGTGGATGGCAGGTCTAGTGTGGAATCGGCCACTGGAGAGTGAAACAGTGGGACCAAAAGTAGCGCCACCGTTCGAAGAGCGTCGTAGCCCGATGGAAGATGAGAGCAAGGATCCCACAGGGGGAAAAACTTCGGCCACAACGTAAACATTCCCCGCATTGTCGGCATCGACATCGGGTTCACCTCCGGACACTCCCGTCCCAAATATGTCCACCGGGATTGAGAATGTCGCGCCGCTGTCTAGGGAACGGCTAAACAAGAGTCTATAGGGGCAGGTGCTATTGGTACGGTCGCAGTCGCGCCAAATCGCATAGGTGCCTGTGCTGGCAGATGAAGTTGCTGGTATCTCGGACCACCCTGGATTATTGGATACATTTACGGGCGGGGAAAAGCTGACACCACTGTCAGCCGAGCGAATGAAGAAAATGTCGCGTTGCGTTTCCCAAGATCCTATGGGATAGCTCGCGACTACAGAGACAGCGCCTGGACCCGGGCCTGTCGCGACATCGGTGAAGGCTGGACCTCCCAGCGGCAGTTGCACGGCCGGCAGGAAGCTGGATTCAGCATCAGTTGAGCGTCTCAGCTTGATGGCCCCCGTAGCCAGTTCATTGTAAGTCACGTACACGGTTCCAATCACCTGCGTATCGGCTGCCACGATTATGTGGACCGGTCGCACGCCAGGAGTGGAGATGGAGATGGGTAAGGAAAAGGTACTCCCTCCGTCCAGCGAGCGGCGGAAGAGCACCTCTCCGGTGACTTGGTTGCGCGTCGCAACAAAGACCTGGCCTGCTGCATTCGCCGCTACGGATGGGGTGGACTCTAGATACTCCACCGTGAGGCCGGCGAGCGCCGTAAGGTCCATAGCAGGCGAGAAACCTACGCCTCCATCGGTTGACTTGGTGAACATGATGTGGACCTCGCCCCCCCCCAAATGTTGCTGCCATATTACGTAAATTGTACTCGGGGCAACACTTGCTACGGCTGCGAAACCTTTGCCTATGAGAGGCGTACCTGAAACGTTAATAGGGGTGGAAAACACCAGAGGGCATGTCCCGCAATCACTTGAACAAGATGAGCAGGTTTCCGCTGGCGCATCACAAACGCTCTGAGAGGTCGCGTTGGGCGAAAAGAGCACGCTTGGGGCAACACCCGAAACGTAGGTCCAGAGATACCCGAGCGAGGCCGAGGTTTGCTCCAGATCGCTGGAATGCACCCCGATGAGTTGAGTCGCTGGAAACCGGCTGGAATCTGCATCCGCGACAGCCGTTGGTGCCGTGTTCGTGGCACAAGCAGAGGTCCCCACACTTGGGGTAACGGGAGATGTCCCGTTGTTGTTTCCGACAACTTGGAAGTTCCGTAACTTCCCACCGGAGCCTATTGTAATACTCCCTGTGAAGTTTCCACCAACAAAGATATTCTCCACTGTCGAACCACCTTGGATGAAAATATCGCCGCTGAGGTTACCGTCGATCACGATGCTTTTCACCTCCGCGGGCCAAGATACCGTAATTCCGCTTCCAGGGTTCAGATTTCCGGTGATGTGAAGTGTACTTACGTCGGCGGAAATGTTTATGGGCTGATTTACATTTCCCGTGATATCAACGGTGCCTGTTGGGGCATCAATGTTCCAAGTGTTGGTGACAGCAGTCAATCCCCCCAACACGGCCAGCGAGCCAAGAGGGCCATCGATCGTCCCGACACCGAGAAAAGGACCACCCAGAACAATTTCGTGTAGAGTTCCCCCCATGAGTACTTCACGCGCGTGTCCTTTGACGCTGATCGAGGTGTGCGGGCCGACTGCGGAGGAGAGAATCTCGTCGACGTTACCTCTTGCGATAATCTGGATCGAGCGGTCGTTGGAACCCAATACCACCAGTCTTGCGACATGGTGCGGGATCGAAACGACTTGAGAAGAGATCAGGGAGATATCAATTGTAACGTCCTTCGGAGGGCCAATTGGAATACCCCCCCCCCCCCGCTGACACAATTCCGCCCACGTCGACCAGTCCAACAAAACCAATAACGGCTGCAAGAATCCAAGGCTTGATTCCAGACGCTCCTGAATGTTTCACTGTTTCACCTCCTTCATTTCGCTTGGCTAGCGGCCCGCCATGTCGAGAGCTCCCCTCCCCCCGATGATACGCAAACCCCCCCCCCTTTTGCACTAATCCAACCTCCTACGGCTTTCCTATGAGGTTCCCTTCTGTTTGTCAAGCTTGAAGTGTTTTCATGCGCTGAGGCTAATGCCGCTCGACCACCCAGGGGAATCCTACAGTCTTACCTACTACACCGCGGAACCGTTCGCGCGACTGACCGTGGGACGCTCCGTCTTTCGACGCCGCAGCCCCCACGCTCCCCCACGCCGTTTCCGAAGGGGAGCCGGCGCGCCGTAGGTGTATCGCTGGTAGTAGTAGTATTGCGAGGACATTCCCTTCAGATCGATGGCGTTCACCAGCACCCCGGCCAGATTGATGCGGTGGTCGCGCAGCACCTGCACACACCGCTGAAGCGTCTCGCGCGGCGCGCGGCCGGCCCGGTAGACGAGAATCGCCACGTCCGCTTTCTGTCCCACGATCGTCGCATCGGCGACGGCCATGACCGGCGGAGTATCCACAATCACAACATCGAACTGTGCTCGGAGATCGTCGAAGAAAGACGTGGCGATCAGTTGTTCCAGGCTTTCGGCGGGATGAGCATCGATCCCTCCCGAGGGAATGATCCGGAAATAGTCCAACCCCGGCCCGCTCGTCAGCATCTTTGAACTGATTCCCTGGGCGAAAAGATCGGAAACGCCCAGCGCGGCCTCGGACCACAGCCGCCCCTCATGGATGACGCTTCTCAAGCCATCCACCTCTTTCAACCCGAGGGTTTTCGCCAGAACGGGTCGGCGCATGTTGCATTCGACATAAATGGCCCGAAGCCCCGTCTGCGCAAAAGCCAGCGTCAGGCCCATCGAAATCATGCTCTTGCCCTCCTGCGGAGTGGCCGAACACACCATGATCATCCTGTTGCGCCCGAATTCGCGAAGGAGACGGGTCCGCAGGGAGCGGAACGACTCCGAGATCGTCGCCTTCGGCTCGGTGTGGACGACCCAGTAAGCCCGGCGATTTCGCGATTCTGCGTCCTCACCTTCCCCGGAACCCGGCTCAGGTTGGTAGTAGGGGACGACCCCCAAGACGATCGAGCCCAGGAGGGCCTCGATATCCAGGATGTTCGTGAGCGAGAAATCAAAACTTTCCCGCACGAGGGCAAGCCCAATGCCCACGATCAATCCCAGGATGACCGCGACGAGTTGAGGCCGCACCTGCTGCTTCCCGAACCGGGGGGTTCTGGGAAGGATGGCCGGTTGAATGATTTCGGCTCTCGAAACCGTGTAGGCGCTCTTGATCCGGTTTTCCTGGTACTCCTTCTCCAGAAAGATGGACATTTCTTCGATGACGGTCACCTCTTTCTCGAGTTTGTAGAGCTGGGATTCGAGGTCAAGGAGCGCGCGGTTCTGCTCCCGATACCTCTGGATCTGTTCCTCGAGTCGGGCGTCGTCCTCCAAGAGCGAGCGAAGAAGTCCCTCAAGACTTTGCACCAGGCTCCGGCGGGAGTTCTCGAGCCGGCCCATGGCCGATTTGACCGACGGATGGTTCGGGGTCTGGTCGTTCGAAAGGTCGATGACTTCGCGCAGGGAGGCGCGGATGTCATTCTCGGCTGCGGCCAGATCCGGATCGATCTTGCGGATCCGGAGTTCTTCCAGCATCTGGAGAGTGACCGCGCCCTTGTCCAGCGTATTCAAGGCCGTCGCCGTCTGCGCCCTCTTCACCTCCAGGGATTCCTTCTGGCGAATAAGCGCCTCGTGCCCTGCCACCGCTGCCGCGATCTGGGGCTGCAGACTCAGAAAGTTGTTTTGGAGTTTGAATTCGTTGAGCTTCCGCTGGGCATCATCGAGCGATCGCGCAAGCTCCTGTTTCTGTCCCCGGACAAACTTCAGGACCTCTTCGTTGGATTTCTGCGAACTCTGCGAGTAGTACTCCACGTAGGCTTGGGCAACGGCGTTGGCCAAGTCGCGGGCCCTCGGCGGCGAGGGGTCTACAACCGTCAGGGTAAGGATCGCGGAATTCTCCACGCGCGAGACCTTCAGCTTCCCCCTCAAATCGGTCAGGAGTCCGAGCCACTGCTCCGAGCTGCTTACCGTTTCCCAACCGATGTCGGGGGGAATCACGCCGACCTTTTTCAGTGCCTCCGTGAGGAGAGGGAAACTTTGAACCACCTGTACCTGGCCCTGGGCCTCGGCGGCCGCGCTGTATTCGACGAACCCCATCTCCTTCTCAAATTGCCCCTTGATTTCAACGCTGGCCTGGGCTTCGTAGACGGGCTCTCGGGCCGGTTTGAAAAAGAAGCTGGCTCCAAAAGACGCCAGCACCGTGAGGGCGACGATATACCGGCGACGATAGAGGATGCCCATGAAGCGCCGGATGTCCATCCCGGCCCCGGCGGGTTGCATGTGATGCACCACGGGCGGCGGTGTGGGGCGTGGAATGGCGGGCAGAACGGGGTCAGTCACGGTCAGGAAGTGGACAAGCTATCAAGTGATCGAGCGATCGAGGGGTCAAGGGTTCGAGTCCGGCCCTGGACCACTTGACCACTTGTCCACTCGACCACTTCCTACGCCGCCAGCTGAATGATGCGGAGTTGCGGTGAGGCCCGAAGATCCAGGTATCGGGGTTGGGTCCCGGGCCGCAACTGGGTTTCCACGCGCACCACGGGCCTCAGCGGCTCATCAGGGTTGACTTGAACCACCGTTCCCTGGGAACCGCTCGAAAGCAGAACGCGGCTGCCGGGCGGGTACAACGTTACGCACCGGAAGGAGGCTTTCCACAGGGCAGAGGAGAATCGGGCGCTCGAGGGATCGCTTCGAGAAGCGAAAAACTCCAGAATGGGCCGTGCGGCGCGCTGGGGCCGGGGCCGGGCAAGCGCTTCCATCTCGTCGGCCATCCCCACAATCTTGGACCAGGGATGGATCTCCTCCCCCCGGATGGCGTACGGGTAGCCGCTTCCGTCTTCCCGCTCGTGGTGCTGAACGGCAATGACGGGCAGCAGCGGAAAATCCTTCTCAATGTTGCGGAAGAAGGGCTGGGCCTCCATGGGGTGGATGCGGATCAGTTTGCGCTCGGGCCCGCGGAGCTCGCGGGGTTCCAGGATGAACGCCCATCGCCGGTCGAGCATCCCGATGTCGTGAAAGAATCCTCCGAGGGCCAACTCGAAAAGCTCCCAGCGGGATAGACCGAGTTCATGCCCCAGCATGGCGGAGATCAGCCCGACGTTCAGGCAATGATGGAGCTTGAAGCCCCGCTTGTACGAGGCCGGTGGACAATGAAAAATCCGGTCCAGGTACGCCGAGTTGTTCTCGGGAATGTCGTCGATCACCACTTGGAGGGCCTTTTCAATGGCCGGTGCGATGAGGAGGGCCTTGTAGGCCGAAGCTTCGGCCATGGTTCGCGTCAGGTGGAATCGCAGATTTTCATAGCGCTGCCCGGCGAGAAAAGATTCGGATTGGAAGTCTCTTCGCACGGCCGGGGAAAGGGCCGGCGCGAGGGGCGAGGGCACCGGCTGGGGACCGGACGCTGCGGGATGGAGATCTCGGACCGGCGCCGAGAGCCTCGGGTCCGGCATGCCGATGCCGTATCGCCGGGGTGCGGGGGGAGCCTGGGGGGCGCCGAGGAATGTGGCCAGGCGATTGAAGAGCATGTTCGACCGCTCGCCCATCTGCTCCGTCGTCTCAAGAACCAGCCGGAGCAGCGCCTTGTTGGATTCCGCATCGCGGCGTTCCACGAATTCATCCGGGGCCGGCTGGGGCCGTTGCTCGAACGCTCGCGTGATCCGCTCCAGCGTGGATGCGAATTCCTGCCGGCTTTCCTGCGACCGTTCGTCCATTTTCTGCACGGCTTCCAGCATGAGGCGGCGTGTGTCCCGCCCCTCCTCGGCGGCCCTCGCCGCTTCCTCCTGCGAGGACCGGCGTCGGGATTCCTCCGTGAGAACCGTGATACGTTCGAGCACGCCAAGAAAATCCTTCCGGTTCTCTTCCGCCCGCTTGTCCATTCGTTCAAGCGACTCCAGCACGAGCCGCCGGGTCTCCCGGGTTTCCTCCCACAGCCGGTTGGCCGCCTCCTCGTCTCGTTGCGATCGCCGGCCTCCAAGGTCCTGACGGACGGTTTCCACCAGCAGGTCCATCTGCTTGAGCAGCACGTCGCGCATCATGATCACGGATGCTGGGGCCGAGACCGCATGACTCTTTTGGCCGGCTTCAGTGGAGGCTGTGGATGAGGTTGGTGTGGCAGGAGGAGAAACCGACGGTTCGTCGGCGGTGCGAGAATCTTTTCCCCGATCGTCTTGAGCGCTCATCCTTGTCGCTCCCGGGCCCGGTCAAAGGACCGTCCCAAAAGTTCACAACATACTACCAGTAATTCTCAAAAAGTCAATCGGGAGGCGGGATTGGTGGTTGTCCTGAAGTTCGGAAACACGGGCAACCTTCACGCTTCATTCCCTTTAGGCCGGAATCGCGCGGCGGCGTGCGACGTCAAATCCCGTCCAAGGTGCGCGGCAATTTTCCAGGCCGCCCTCGCCGCCGCCGCGGCATCCACCGACACGCGCGCCCCGGAATTCTCGAGCGCGAAAACGACGTCTTCTGTGGCCACGTTTCCCGTCGCGCCGGGAGCATAGGGACATCCCCCCAATCCTCCTGCTGAGGTGTCAAAGGTCCGGATTCCATATTCTTCCCAGGCCGCCAGGATGTTGCTGATGGAAGTGCCATAGGTGTCGTGGAAATGGAGGGCCAGGACGCCGGGGGCAGTTCGCGTCAGGAGTTTGTCGAGAAGGGATCGAACGTCATTCGGGACCGCCTTGCCGATGGTGTCACCGATCGAGATCTCCAACACGCCCAAGTCGACGAGCATTCCGGCAACCTCCACAATCTTGGATGGGTCGATCTTCCCCTCGAATGGGCAGTAGAAGGCGGTCGAAACGTAGGCCCGCACCGGAAGGTCCTCCCGTTTGGCTCGTTCCACCACGGGACGGAATCGATCGATCGATTCCGCAATCGACGCATTGATGTTTTTCCGATTGAAGGTCTCGGAGGCAGCGGTGAACACCGCGATCTTGTCGACGTGGCATTCGAGCGCCCGCTCGAAGCCTTTCTCGTTCGGGACAAGCGCCGAGTATTTCACACCGGCCACACGAAGGATCGACTTGAGGACCTCTGCCGAATCGGCGAGCTGAGGGATCCACTTGGGCGAGACGAACGACCCCGCCTCGATTTCCACGACGCCCGTCCGCCCCAACTCGTTGATGAAATCGACCTTGGCGGCGGTGGGGACAATTCGGGATTCGTTTTGGAGACCATCCCGTGGGCCGACCTCGACGATCCGGATCGGTTGGACGGTTGACGATTGGACTGCTGATGCCGCGTCTCGTTCCATCCCGGTAGCCGCGGGCTTCAGCCCGCGTCCGAAGAGGACGCTGTAGGGGAGCAGCCTTGGCTGCTCCCTCTTGTTGGGAGGACCTGAAGGCCATGTTCCATGCCGCGCCATCCCTGGCGCGGCGACATTGCATGGCCCCGTGCCCTCCGTGGCACGGGGTCCTCCCCTACGAAGACGCCGCCCGTTTCCACAAAGGCGCGCGCTTCTCCAGAAACGCCCGGAGCCCTTCCTGGCCCTCGGGGGAGACACGAATCTTCGCGATGGCGTCTGCGCAAAGGGGCAGGGCCTGATCCAAACCAAGGCCACTCTCGGCCCGGACCAGTTTCTTGATGTCGCGCACCGCCTGCGGACTGTTCTTCAACAGCAACTCGGTGAGGCGCCGGATCTCCCCGTCCAGATTCGCGGCATCGGTGACGTGATGAACCAGTCCTATGAACAGCGCGGCGTCGGCCGGCAGAATTTCACCCGTAAGGAAGAACCGCCGTGCGTTGCCCTCGCCAATCTTCCGGATAACGAAGGGGGAGACGACGGCGGGAATCAGGCCGACCTTCACTTCGGTAAATCCGAAGGTCGCTTCGGTGGAGGCCACCACGATGTCGCACACGGCGACCACTCCCGCCCCACCCCCGTAGGCGGCCCCTTGCACGCGTCCGATCACGGGGTGTGGGCACTCATTGATGATCCGGAACATTTGGGCTACGCGGCGCGCGTCCTCCCGGTTCTGCTCGAAGGAGTAGCCGGCGCATTCCTTCATCCAGTTCAGATCGGCCCCCGCGCAAAACACGTTCCCCTCCGAGCGGAGGACCACGACTCGAACGGTTTCGTCTTTCGCGATCTCCGTGAAGGCCCGCGCCAGATCGGTGATCAGCTCGGCGTTGAAGGCGTTCTTGACTTCCGGCCGGTTGAGGACCACCTCAACAACGTCACCCGTCCGCCTTCGCTCGATCCCGGCCACGGCCTGTCGAACTACGCCCCGCGCTCTTTTCTTTCCCTGGCCAGCGACCGCGCCATCCGGTCCAGCTTGAAGATCGTGTTGAACTCGATGTTCTTGCTGATCCAGAGTTTTTTCGTGACCACCGAATCCGTGATGGCGCCTTTGTAGTTGAGGCCGTCCAGGAGAACCTTGAGGTCCTCGCAGGCCAACACGAAGTCCACCTTGGGGGTTTTGCCTTCTTTGACCTTGAAATCGCCGTTGTTGATGATCATGGCGCACTGGCCCGACTTGGTCTTGACGGCGACGTTTCGTTTCCAACCTTCAATGGCCTTCCGGGCGCGTTTCGACTTGTTGAGCTCTTTGGCCAGCGACTCAAGCTCTTTGTAGGATTTCTTAAACGCGGCCGCCTCTTCCTTCGAGGCCTTGCCGTACTTCGGCTCAACCGGCGAAGCCCAATTCAGCTCGGATTCGACCACGCCCTTCTTCGAAGCGAGTTTGGGAGACAGTTCCGAAAGGGGCACGGCGAAGATGTCGCTGATTTCGCCGATCCGATGGTCCTTGAAAATGATCTTCACCTCCGTCCCCTTCCTGATGAGCCCTGGCGTGAGAATTCCCGTGGTCGTGTAGAGCATGACGCTGAGGGCCGTGTCCGCCCCCTTGAGTACGACTCTCCCCCGGCCGAACGGGGCCTTGTCCAGGAAAAGGGAATTGGCGAAATACGTGACGGGAGGCGTACTGAGCATGACGCCCGTCTGTTCCACCTCAACCGACTCGGTGGGGGCGAAATTGCAGTCCGTGCAGTGCGTCACGAATGGGGGGCATCGCACGATCCCGCACTTCGTGCACTTGCAGGCGAGGATTGTTTTCTCATCCCGCATCGCGACGAAGAAGGGTGAGAACTCGCCGATGCTTCTCTCGTAGAAGGTGAACATGGCGTCGTTCATAACGAGGTACTCTTTCCCACCGATCTTCTGAAATCGGCCTTCACGGTTCGGAATGAATCCGAACGGAATCACTTTTTCTTTTTTTTGCTCCTTTTTTCCCATCGTCGTTCCTCCGACTACTCGTGTTCGAGAACCATGGCGACACCGTATTGGCAGATGGTGCTGCCCGTGCCGTGGACGAGACCGCCGCGATAGTTCTTCTTGATCATCTCATTACGGCAGGCCCAGGCGGACATGATGTTGCTGGCCCCAACCGCGTGGCCGCAGTAGATCAAGCCGCCGCTCGGGTTCACCGAAAGCGGGCCGCCGGGCATCATGATTCCATCCTCCACGAGGGAGTCGGCCTTTCCGATGGGCACGAATCCCATCTCCGCCATGCTGATTTCGAGCTGATGCACGAAGGCATCGTGGAGTTCCACCACCTGGATCGACTTGAGGGGATTCTCGATGCCCGCCATCTTGTAGGCCATCTTGGCCGCGGCGTGGTGCGACATGATCCGGCCCCAGTTGTTCTGGTTCTTGCCCGCAAACGAGGTCTCATTGGCCTCGCCCATGCCCGTGATCCAGATGACGGGTTGCCCCGTGTTCTTCGAAATCGCCTTTGCCGTATTCTCTTCCGCGAAAATGACGGCGGCGGCGCCTTCACTGTAGACGCAGATTTCGAGTTCCTTGAGAGGATACACGATGTAGCGCGAGTTCATCACTTCTTCAGGCGTGCACTGATCGAACTGGCGCTGCGCGAACGTATTGCCTTTGACCTGAAGGCTGAGCTGCGACGAGATTTTCGCGGTGATTTCGGGCTTGAGGTCGCCCGGATGCTGGTCCATGTAGGCGAGGATCACTTCGGAATAGCTGTCCGACGCGGTCCAGCCGATTTTCTGCTCGAAGAAACTGTCGCCCGACCAGCCGATGACCTTGATTACCTCCGGCGTGGAGGACATGGAGGTGAAATCGAAGCAGTCCGTGGCCTTCTCCACGCCGAGGACCATGACGCTGTCGTATCGGCCCGCGGCGACATACGCGTGGGCGGCCGACATCGCGTAGGCGCCCGTGGCGCCTCCGTTCGTCACCCGAAGTCCGGGCTTGTTCTGCATCCCGATGACGCCTTGAAGCGGATGCTCGGGGATGCACGTCCGCTCGAAGATGTCGTTGTAGATGCCGTAGACGACGGCGTCGACCTCCTTGGTGGTGATGGCCGCGTCCTTGAGGGCGTCCCGCACCGCCATCTGGGCGAGTTCGTAGTACGTCTTTTCGTACCACTTGCTTTTGAACGGCGTTACCGCCGCACCGACGATTCCGACTCTTCTTCCCATCTCGCCTCCTTCGTTTGGGCGGCATCCTATCGGCGGCGTCCCACCGGGTCAAGCCAGGCTTCGGAATCTTCCATGGATGCTTGTAGAGTGGGCTTGTCATGGAGCGGCGTATGATGCCATCATTGCCTGAATCGGAGAAAGGAGACCAAGGATGAACAATCCCCATCGTATTCGACGGGCGCTCTTCGGAACCCTGCTCGTCGCTTTACCATTGCACTCAATGACGGCCGAGGCAAAAGCGGAGGAGTACCCGAAAGCCAAGCTCGTCGCAAAAGGATTCATGGGGTATGGCCATGATTTCACCGATGGGGCGATGGACAAGAACGAGTTCGAGATCACACGGATGTATTTGGGCGCAAAGTTCGATTTTTCCGAAAATATGCGGGCCGCCATCATCCCTGATCTGGCGCCTTGGCGGGTTCCCGGCGTGACCGTCAAGGATGACGGCACACCCTTCTCCGCTACGGAGGACAAGGTGCGGGGCGATTTCAGTCCAACCCTCAAGGCCGCATACCTTGAATATGGCAATCTCCTGAACGTCATGGACACGCCCGTCATCAAGGCCGTCCGGTTCGGTCAGGCGGATCTGTGGATTCCGTTCGCCGAGGGGGCCTGGAAATATCGGTTCGTTCAGAAGATCATCCTCGACCAGGAAGGCAAGATGTTGTCGACCGACCTCGGTTTGTTTCTGGAAGGAGACATGCCCTCGAAGTTCGGAGGATACCATCTCGCGGTGGTGAACGGCGAAGGATGGCATGCCCCCGAGGCCAACAAGTTCAAACACGTCTATGCTCGGTTTACGCTGGTCCCCGCCCCCTGGATTGATCTCCTTGCCAAGTTGAGCTTGAGCGGAATGCTGTTCGTAGGCGACAAGGAGAAGGACAAGGAGGTCAACCGCTTTGCGGGCCTCATCAGCTACGCCTACGCCCCCGTCAGTGTGGGGTTCGAGCCTGCATGGACGAGCGACGCCGGCACGAAGGGCTTTGGCTGGAGCGCCTTCGGCGAGGTTGCCTTACCGGCGGACCTCTCCGTATTCGGACGCTTCCAAAGTTGGGATGCCGACACGGAGAAAGACCGTGATGCCTACAGCCGGATCGTGGCCGGCGTGGCGCACAGGTACAACGCTTATGTGAGGACGGCCCTCGACTACCAAGGGCGCATTTTCCAGGACGATGGCAAGAAGACCGAGCATGGACTGTTTGTCCATACCGAGCTCGTATATTAGGAGCGTCTAACAGACTGCGTAGGGGAGGGTCTTCAGACCCTCCCGACAAGAGACAGCATCTGAAGATGCTCCCCTACGAATCGGCATTCTGTTAGAGGCTCTGGGGCAACTCCGTGCTTCGATCGCATGGGGAAGCCGATCGCGGAGCTCAGTGTGCGGTGGACGCGCAGAAGGCTTCGTAGTCGATCAGCTTGTGGATGCTGGCTTCAGGCCCGCAAACGGGGCACTTGGAATCCCGGTGCAGCTTGACGGTCCGGAACGACATTTTCTTTGCATCGTAGAGGAGCAGCCGGTTCTTGAGCGGTTCCCCGATGTTGAGAAGAACTTTCAGGGCCTCGGTCGCCTGGATTGTCCCGATCACGCCCGGTAGGACGCCGAGCACGCCTGCCTCGGCGCAATTCGGCGCGAGATCGGGCGGCGGCGGCGCCGGATAGAGGCAGCGATAGCACGGCGTGTCGAACGGAACGAACACGGAGGCCTGCCCCACAAAACGCTCGATCGCGCCGTAGATCACCGGCTTCCTCAGCAGCACACAGGCGTCGTTCACCAGGTATCGGGTGGGAAAATTGTCGCTCCCGTCCACCACCAGGTCGTAGTCCTTGAAAATCTCCATGGTGTTCTCGCTGGAGAGCCGCTCCTGATAACCCACGACTTTCACATCCGGGTTGAGGGCGACCAAAGTCTCTTTGGCGGACTGGACCTTCGGTCGTCCCGCGTCGAACGTTGAGTGGAGGATTTGCCGCTGGAGATTGGATTCATCCACCACGTCGAAGTCGATGATCCCCAGTGTGCCCACACCTGCGGCCGCTAGGTAGTACGCCGCCGGGCAACCCAGACCACCCGCGCCGATCAGGAGAACTTTGCTCTTGAGAAGCTTCTTCTGCCCGGCCTCGCCGATCTCGGGGAGCTTGATGTGCCGGTCGTAGCGGCTGAAGAACTTGTCCTGATTGCCGTTGGTCTCCGTCATTTCGAAGGGGAATCCCGAACGTTTCCAGAGTCCGAACCCCCCGGACATGGAAAGTACATTCGTGTATCCGAGGTCCTGCATCGCCTTGGCCGCCATGGCGGACCGCACACCGCCCTGGCAGTAAACGATCACCGGACTCTCCTTGTCCGGGATGGCATCCTCGACCTTGATCTCCAGGAAACCGCGGGGGATGAACAGGGCCCCTTTCACATGACCCGCGTCGAATTCATCCTTCTCGCGAACGTCGAGCAAATGGACAGGCGTTCCCTCTCCAAGCTGCCGGTTCACCTGGGCAGGAGGGACCTCGCGAATGGAGGCCCGAACCTGTCTCATCAAGTCTTCAAACTTGGACATAACAAGAAAATATCACAAAGGAGGCTGGAGAGGAATCCCGGCAGGCGCGGCACACCGCGCCCCTACGAAGCATCCCGTAGGGGAGCAGCTTTAGCTGCTCCCTCTTCTTGGGAGGACCTGAAGGTCCTCCCCTACGACCGGAAGATCTTTTCGATCTTTTCCCGGCACTCGGCCGGGATGCCCTTCGACTGCTCCAGGATCCGCGCTTTGTCGACGGCCTTGTGGGTGACGCGGAGGCTCTCGATCCATCGTTCGCAGGGGGGGCACTTCTTGAGGTGCAGCCGGACTCGGAATCGGCGCAGGAACGACATGCGGCCTTCGAGATAGTCGCTGATCTGTTGCGCCGTTTCCTTGCAGGTTCCCGCAAGGACTGAAGGCATGATCATGTCCCTTCTCCTTTTGCCCAGGCCACCAATCGGTCTCGGAGGTGCAGTCGGGCTCTGTGGAGCAAAACCCTGAGATGAGTGTTGGTGATGCCGAGGGCGTTACAGATCTCCTCCGGATCCCACTCTTCGATGTATCGGAGGTGAAACGCGCTTCGCTGGAGGGGCGGTAACCGGTCGATCTGGGCGCGCACTTCGTCGGCGGATTCTTTCCGGAGTAGGATCTCCTCGGCGTTCCCGGCGTCCATCGGCGCGGAAGTGACGGGATGCCCGTCCGCGCTGAACTGGTCGTCGGGTGGGTAAGGCTCCTCGCCGATCGGTTCTTCACGCCACCCCTCGCGCCGCATCTCCCGGATGACGTTGTGGAGTATCCCGAACAGCCACGTTCGAACTTTGGATTGGCCCGCGAACTTCTCCGCGTTTTCGAGGCAACGGAGGGCGGTCCGGGCGACGGCTTCCTCGGAATCCTGGGGTGACCCGGTCATGCGGAGCGCGTAGCGATACAGCGCAGGGGCTTCCGCCAGGAAAATTTGGCCGATTTCTTCGCGGGTCAGGGGCATGGTCCTACTCCCAATCGGAGAGGGTTACGGGCGCTCGCCCCGCCTTCTTTTCGGACTGCGCATGCTTGTCCCTCAGCACCTTCTCCTTGGCTCGCCGGGATCGGCGCCTCTTCTGCCGGCGCATTTTCGCGACGCGGCGTTGCTCCTCCGACTTCCGCCCAAGAATACGATTCTCGATCTTGTCGGCCAGCAGACGCCGGGCGAGAAACCGGTTGAGGGCCTGCGATCTCTCCTGCTGGCATCGCACGGTGATGCCGGTCGGCTGGTGCCGCAGGACCACGCACGTGGCCGAACGGTTGACGTGCTGGCCGCCGGGTCCGGAGGAGGGGACGAAGCTCTCGCTCAGGTCTTCTTCAAAGATTCCCAACCGGGCCATACGCTCCGCAAGGGCCTTCTCTTTGGATTGACCGACGGGGAACATCAAGAGCCTCTAACAGAATGCCGATTCGTAGGGGAGCATCTTCAGATGCTCCCTCTTGTCGGGAGGGTCTGAAGACCCTCCCCTACGCATTCTGTTAGACGGGGTCCGGCCTCCGAGAGGAATCAGATCGCGGGGGAGAGGACCGCCTCGGGCTGTGAATTCCGCTGCCTGATATCCCTCGTCAGCGATCCGCCTTCCACCATGCCCCGAGGAAATTTCTGGAAAACGAGGCAGAGGATGTCCGAAAGAGTCCGGCGCTCTTGAGGCGGCAGGCCGGCGCCCTCCTTCGCCGCCTTGGCTTGCCAATCCGCCATGTTGTTCGCCTGGCCGTCCTGGCCCAGCCACCACAGAGCCACCTCGAGGAAAAGGGCGGCCACGGGACAGTGGTAGAGTTTCCACAGTCCGAACCACTGTCTGACGGCATTCTCCGGACGCCCCTCAATGGCGTCCAAAAGAGGGAGCATGGATCGGCGGACAGGTTCGTGGGTGGGACTGCACTCCGCCGCGAACAAGCCTCGGGCTTGGGACAGTTTCTCGTCGAAATTCCGTTTCAGTGAGCCATCCCGGGCGTCGGCGGTCTGGAGGGCCATGTTCAGGAGGGAGCGCCCGAGAAGGAATCGCGCATCACGAGGGTGGAGAGGGGGCTCCGCGGATGGATCCATGGCGCGGGTGACGAGAGATGCAAGTTGAAGGCCGCGGACCGGCAATGTGTGGCGTTCCTGGATGCTCTGCCAGCCGGCCAGAGCGATCGAGAGGCGTTGCTCATCGTGCTCCAGAAAGTAACGGATTTGGTCGAGCGCATCCTCCACGTCGTTGCACCGATAGAAGGCGAAATGCTCGCCCTCCCGGAACAATTGGAGCAAGTCGGAGGCGGGAGAATCAGCCAGGTGCATGGCGCCGTGGCCCATCGCGTCGAACACGCGCCCATTCAATCCCACGGCGTGAGGTTGAGGATGGAGCGGGTCCGGGACATAGGCCCATGCGGGACGGGTTGTGAAGTTGATCACGATTTTTGCCTGTGAGTAGATACTGCCGACCGGTCCCTCGTGCCGGCCCAGCAGAACGCGATACCGGTTCTTGAGGCGCTCGGCCAATCTCTGCATGAAGTCCACGCGGTGGGGCATGGCGAGCGGATTCATCGAGCCGATGAAGGCGACATCGATGGGACGCCTGGAATAGGGGGGGTGATGGCGGACCTCCTCCGCCGTGCCGTGGAAACAGGGCGGGCACCAGAGGATCGAATTGGGGTTGTTTCTCCAGAAGTAGGGCGCTGCGCTGTGGACCTCGAGAACCGTGGTGTGGAACAGCGGAGCGAGTTCAGCTTGCCAGGTGAAGGCGTAGTGGGAATCGATGAAATGGCCGATGCTGCGGCTCGGAAGCGCCTCCCAACCTTCGTAATCTCCCGCGAGGCTCGGATTCCAGAAGTAGTACAGATCAGGATCGAGACCGGATTCGGCGACCCGACGCAGAAGTTCCGGGAGGCGGAGTCTGTCCTGTCCAGCCCGGAGGAACTCTTCCGCATATCGAAGATCGAAATGAGCTTCCAAGCCCATCAAGAGCGGCGCGCCTTCGCCACCCCTGCCCCCGATCCAGAGAATGCGGGGCTTTGGACGAGACTCGGGTTCAGTCATCGGACGCGTGGAAGAAAGTTGCGCGCGGGAGCGGTCATATTACACACCAGTATTCGAAATCGGCTGGATGGGGTGGATCTTGACAGATTAGATCGATTGCTATAATAATTCTAGATCATGATGATTTTAGAATCAGAATCAGTACTTACAATAGGCACAGTTGCCTCGAAAGTGGGGGTCAGCACCCATGCGGTTCGGCTCTACGAAAAGGAGGGACTCCTGCGCCCCAAGAAGACACCAAAGGGGCAGCGGGTCTACGCCGGTTCGGACGTCGATCTCTTGATGGCCACTCGACGTCTGCTGGCGACGGGGCTCAACTTTGCGGGCATTCGCCGACTCTACGCGACGCTGCCCTGCCATCTCTACAAACCTTGCTGCATTCCGCGACTCGGCCACTGCACCATTCAAGATCGGCCGGGCGAGCCCTGTTGGAGTATCCCCGATTCTTGGTGTAGATTGACTCACCAAGACTGCCAATCGTGCAAGGTATATTTTCTGGCCGCACGGATCGACACGGTGCGCGAGACGTGGGGCCAGTCTCAGATTCAGCCGAGGCCCGCGGTGTTCACACCCCGGGAAGGAAACGGCGCCCCGGCCGCGGTTGAAGGGAGTTGAAGCGAACGATGGAACCTGGTCAGACACAAAACGCGGGGACCGTTCCCGCCACGCGACTGCCGGACCCCAAAAAAGGTGAGGGGTCCACGCCCCAGGCGGCGGCGGAAATCATGGCGCCCCTGTGGGCCTCCTACAAGACGGACGAGTGGGGAACCGCGCGGGGCGCGATTTCGGAGCTCCAGAACCAGGAGATCGCCAATCTCGAAAGCTACATTCAGCGCTTCCTGGAAGGCCGGATGGACGAAAACATGTTCAAGCCCATGCGGCTCTACATGGGGATCTACGGCCAGCGGCAGGGCGGCACGAACCAGATGGTCCGGATCAAGATTCCCTTCGGCCGATTGAATGCCGACCAACTGGAGCGGATCGCCGACGTGGCGGACACGTTTGCCCCACGAAAAATTGCGCATGTCACCACGCGTCAGGATTTTCAGCTCCATTTCGTCCAGTTGAAGAACGTGCCGGCGCTGCTTCGTCGGCTCGCGGAAGCCGGCGTGACCACCCGCGAGGCGTGCGGGAATACCGTTCGAAACGTGACCGGTTGCCACCGCCTCGGAGTCTGCCCGACGGAACCGTTCGACCTTTCGCCGTACGCGGACGTCGTTTCGAAGTTTTTCCTGCGGAACCCCCATTGCAAGAACCTTCCCCGGAAATTCAAGATTGCCTTCTCCGGCTGCCCGCACGACTGCGCCGCCGCGAGCATTCACGACATCGGCATCTTCGCTAAATCGAGGGACGTGGACGGAAAGAAGGAGTACGGGTTCCGAATCCTCGCAGGAGGCGGTCTCGGCGCGGCGCCGCGGTCCGCCAAACTCCTGGAGGAGTTCATTCCTGTGGAGATGCTTCTCCCGACGTGCGCCGCGCTCGTTCGCGTCTTCAATCGCACGGGGAACCGCAAGAATCGATACCGGGCCCGGATGAAGTTTGTGATCCAGACCCTTGGTTGGGAGAAGTTTGTTCAGGAAGTGAGGAAGGAAAGGGATGCGGTCCTGAAGGAAACCTTGCCCACGCTACCGGTTCAGGTGCCTAACCCCCTTTTGGCCGGGGGATCAAACGGAGCAGGCCGCGCGGTTCCCGCCGGAGTGGATCTCATGTGGTTTCAGAAAGCATGCAGCTCCCAGCGCCAGTCGGGTCAATTCCTCGTCAATCTTCATCTCTTCCGGGGAGACGTGACCGTGGCCCAGATGCGGGGTCTGGTTGCGCTACTCCGGCGCAACCCCGAGATCGAACTCCGGTTGACGTTCCAGCAGAACATGGCGCTCCGCAACGTGGGCGGGGGCAAGCTGAAAGCGGTTCACTCCGAGCTTTCCGCGCTCGGCCTGGCCCGCGCCGATGCGGAATCGACCATGGATGTGACGGTTTGTCCCGGAGCGGATACCTGCAATCTGGCCAAGACGCACTCGTACGGCTTGGCCTCCCAGCTTACGGCGCAGCTCAAGGACAATCCGACGGTGAACGGGTATCGGATCAAGATCAGCGGGTGCGAGAACGCCTGCGGTCAACATCAGGTGGCCGACTTGGGATTCTATGGGTGCATTCGCAGGGCGGGGGGCCGGATCGTTCCCCACTACGTCATCCAATTGGGGGGCGGAACCTCCGAGGATGGCGCCGTCTTTGGCCGCGAAATCGTGAAGGTTCCGGCCCGGCGAATCGCGGAAGCGGTTCGCCGACTGGCCGAGATGTATCAGAAGGAGAAAGCGAACGGAGAAAAATTCTCGGGCTTCTTGCGGAGGGTCGACAAGGAGCACGTGAAAGAGTCGATCCGGGATCTGATCGCGCTTCCCACCTTTGAGGAAAATCCCGATGCGTATCGCGATGTGGGCGAGGAAAAGGACTACGAATTCCTCGAAAAAGAGGGCGAGTGCGCCGCGTAGTGAAGCGCACGCTCACCGCGCATCATGACCGAAGGGGAGAACCCGCCGCAGTCTGACCCTCCGGCGTCCGGCGACGACGCCTTTCCACTCAACACGGTCATCGTAGGATCCACCGGCCCGGGCGCACCGGGATCGGGACGGCGTCGCGCTTCGCCCTCACACGTCTGGGAGCGCCTGACCCATCTCCTCACGGAGCGCGGCCTCGTTCGCGCCCTTTCGTTTCTGCTGCGACGGTTGCACAAACCGCTGGTTCTGCTGGGCGCCTTGATTCTGTACCGCGTGGTCTCGTCCTCCTCCCTGCTTCAGGGTCTGGATGACACGGGCCGAAAAACATTGGCCGTCTTCGGAGTGGCGGTGCTCCTGTGGATGACGGGCGTTCTCCCCATGATGGTCACGAGTCTCCTCGTGCTTCTCCTTCTCCCTTCACTCGACATCCTGACGCCGAGGGAGACCTTCGCCCTTTTCACGAATGACGCCTCGATTTTCATCCTCGGGGTTTTCATCCTGAGCGGGGCATTGATTGAAACCGGGATCACCCGCCGGATTGCGCTCCTCCTCATGCGGCGATTCGGACAATCCCCGCTCTCTCTTCTCTTCGTCGTATTCATCACCAATTCCGCGCTGTCGTTCTTCATTTCGGAGCATGCGGTGGCGGCGATGATGTTTCCCATCCTTCTGGAGCTGGCCCACGCCATCCAGATGGTCTCCCCCTCCGCTTCGTACACGCGCGCCCTCGTTCTCTGCGCGGCATGGGGGACCACCACCGGAGGGATTCTCACCCTCCTGGGCGGCGGCCGCGCCCCGTTGGCGCTTGGAATCCTTCGCGAAACCACCGGCCAGTCGATTGGATTCTTCGAATGGATCAAGTTCTCTCTGCCCGTGACCGTGGCCATGATCGCGGCGGCCTTCCTGACGCTGCGCATTTTCCTGAAATCGGATCTCCAGAGCATGGCCGGGGCGCGTCAATATCTGGAGCACCGGGCCAAGGAGTTGGGGCACGTTCGGCTGCGTGAAGTGATCTGCCTGGGAATTCTGGTCTTGTGCATCGCCCTGTGGGCAATCCTGGGTGAGAAGCACGGGATGGCCTCCATCGCCCTCCTGGGCGCCGTGCTCGTTTTTGTTTTCGGCGTGTCGCACTGGCGGGATGTCGAGGCCAACGTGAACTGGGGGATCTTTGTGATGTACGGCGGCGCGATCTGCCTCGCCCAAGCCCTGAACAAGACCGGCGTGGCGGGATGGGTCTCTCAGAACGTGGTGGTCGGATTTGGGCAGTCTCCCGCAGCCGTGCTCGTCCTCGTCATTCTGATGGCACTGGTGCTCACGGAGTTCATGAGCAATGCCGCGGTGGTGGCCGTATTGCTTCCAGTGGCGCTTCCTCTGGCCGCTCCCCTTGGCCTCGATCCGAAGATTCTGACTCTTGCCACCGCGTTGCCCGCTGGGCTCAACTTCATCTTTCCTATCGCAACACCCGCGAACGCCATCGCTTTCTCCTCAGGCTTCCTCCGCATCAGGGACGTCTTCCTTCCAGGCCTGCTCCTCGACCTCACGGCGTTCAGTGTACTGGTCGTGACGGCCCTCTACATCTGGCCCCACCTCTCCTAGACCGGCTACATCACCATGGCGGCCGACACCGGGGGCCGTGCGTCAATCGGACAACGATTCTGAAGCTCGGCCGCCCGCGTTTTCGCATTCTCAAGCGGTGAGTAAGACTCCTTATCCTCCAGTACATTTTGACGAACGTCGATGTGGGAAAGTCTATGGGTGTGAGAATCGGCGTCACCGTCAACCACGCAGTCAATGCCCTCAACCGGCATGCGGCTGCGGCTCAGCACAGCATCGAGAAGCTCTCATCGGGCCGCCGGGTCGTCCGCGCGGCGGATGACGTCGCCAATCTAGGAAAGATCAACCGGTTCACCGTGGACGCGGCGGCGCGGGGCGTGGCCGTCCAAAATGCCAACTCGCTCATCAATGTGCTCCAGATCGCGGACCAAACGCTGGCGGACACCGTGGAAAAAATGAACAAGATGAGGACGCTCCTGCTCCAAGCGGCGAACGGGACGGTCTCATCCGAGGCAAAGGTCTCGCTTCAGAACGAGCTGGCAAGTTTGCTTTCGGAAATCAACCGCGGCGCGAGAGGGGCCAGATACGGAAGCAACTATCTGATGGCGCCGGAGATCCGGGATTTTGACAGCCGGACGCCGGTCATGACGTTCGTGGATTCAGTCCAGGCGTCCGTCTCCTCCGGATCGGCCTACAAAGCGTTGAAGGCGAGACTTCCACAGATGATCACGGGTTCGATCAACAGGGTCTACGGCACGCTGGGCATTCTCCCTCCCTCAAACACACCGATGACGGTGACGCTTCAGGATGATCCTAACGGCGGCGATGGAGAGCAAGGGATACTGGCGACGGGCGGCGGGGGCATGGCGCCCGCGATGACGCTGGTTATCGATGTGGACGACTTCCTGAACCTCAATGGAGGAACGGCCACGGTGAGCGACGATTCCTCCACCGGCGCGACCTTCACTCCGGAAATGATTGTTGTCCACGAAATGGTGCACGCGGTTACGGCCACCATCGGGGCCGGTCCGGGCGTCGGCGGCGATTCGGATTGGGGGAATCACATACTCGCCAACTGGGTATCCGGGGAAGGCGGGATGCGCACGAAGGGCGACCCTGCGGGAACTTCGGCTGAGATGGCGGACGGCATCTACGACTGGGCCGGCTCCTCGTCGGACTACACGCAGAACGCACTCATCGGGCAGTTTCTCGCCAAGGATCTGGGAGCCGAGCGGTTCGAAAGGATCATCCGGTACGTTCAGGCCGTGGGCGCGGGGGCCACGCTCTGGCGGGACGCCGTTCTCAGCTCAGTCTCCGACACATACGCCGGGTCCGCTGCTCTCCAGACCGCCGTCCAAGCCTACGCCACGGACTACATCAACAACCAACTCTACAACCGGCTGGAGCAGGTGGGCATGGGCTGGACGTCCGATTTCGACGGCGGCACGCCGGGGACGGTCATCCAGTCTGTCTACAGCCCCACCGCCGATCGGATCGTGGAGTTCAACATACCCTACGCCACCGCGGGAGCGATCAACTACCTCGCCCTCGTGGATGGATCCACTTCAGATCTCGCGCAGCTCTCACTGGCGACGGTGGACGAAGCGCTGGAATCGGTGGCGTTCGAACGCGGACAACTCGGAGCCCAGATGGGGATGCTTCAGGAAGCCGCCCGCGCGTTGGAGAACGAACAGACAACGCTGACCTCGGCCCTGTCGAGTCTCGCCGACGTGGATACGGCGGACGAGATCACGGAGTTCACCCGGAGGTCCCTGCTCACACAGTCCTCCACCGCGTTCCTGGCCCAGGCACAGAACCTGGACCGGGAAATCGTTCTGGGGTTGTTGACCTAGTTCTGCCCGAGGACGACGACGCAGGAAACCGCGCCGGGGCCGCCCACGTTGTGTGCGAGGGCATAGGGACGGCCGTTGTTCACTTGATTCTTGGCTGCGCGCCCCTGGAGTTGGCGGGTGGCCTCCACGATCATTCGGACGCCGCTCGCGCCGATGGGATGTCCGAACGATTTCAGACCGCCGCTGGCGTTCACCGGGATGTCGCCGTCGAGCGCCGTCCGCCCCTCTTCAATCAATCGCCAACCCTCCCCCTTTTTCGCGAATCCGAGATCCTCGTAGTTCGAGATCTCGGTCCAAGTGAAGCAATCATGCACTTCGGCGCAACGGATCTCCTTCGCCGGCTCCTTGATCCCCGCCTGCTCGTAGGCCTGCTGGGCGGCGAGTTGGGTGGCTTTGAATCCGAGATAGTCGAATTGGGAATCGTTGTAGGGGCGACCGCTGGTTACGGCGAGGCCGACGCCTTTGAGAAGCACGTAGTCCTTGCGGAACTGCTTGGCCATGTCCGCCCGGCAGATGATCGCTGCCGCGGCGCCGTCCGTCGTCGGACAGCAATCGAACAATCCGAAAGGCGAGGCGATCAATGGGGCTTTCATGACCTGATCCAAGGTGACTTCCATCTGGAAATGTGCCTTGGGATGGAGCGAGCCGTTGTGGTGGTTCTTCACGGCCACTTTGGCGAGGGTCTCCTTCTTCACGCCGAACGTGTGCATGTACCGGTTGGCTGCAAGGGCGAAAATGCCGGGAGCGGTATTGCCGCGTCCGAGCAGGGGGTGGCCGTAGTCGCGCGCGATGCCGCGTCCGCCGCGGTCCTTCATTTTCTCCGCGCCGAGCGCGAGGACAACGTCGTACATGCCGGAGGCTACGGCAAAGGCGGCATTCCGAAACGCTTCCATGCCGGTGGCGCAGAAATTCTCGACGCGTGTGATGGGGATATTGTAAAGGCGCAAGGGGTCGGCGAGGCTCACGCCGGCCTTTCCGCCGTGCGCTCCCGGGTTGTACGTTCCAATCCAGGCCGCCTGGATACGATCCGGCTCAATCCCCGCTTCCGCGATCGCCTCGAAACCGGCCTCCACGACGAGTTCGTCAAACCCGGCGTCGAACCGATCGCCGAACTTGCAACACCCCGTTCCGATCACGGCGACCTTGTCGGTAATACTCATCTTCTACCTCCCGTCGATCACGCTCGCGCGGGTCGGGCTTTCCAGAAGTAGTTCCGGAAGCCGCCGCCATCGTGGAACCAGCGCAGCGACATCTCCACCGGCATTCCAATTTCGAACTTGTCGGCATCGCAATCGGTCGCTTGGGTGTATACGCGTCCGCCACCCTCCAAGTCGACAACGGCCATCAATTGGGGAGACAGGGTGCCTTCGAAGAGATAATCCTTGGTCATGGTGAAAACCTTCCCCCGGCGGGAAAGCCGCTTTTCCTCCATTTGATCCTTGGTCCGACATCCCTGGCAGACGCGTGCTTGAGGGAAGTGAACGAAACCGCATTTCTTGCAACGGCTCCCGTGGAGTTGAAGGTTTTGCGCGTGTTCCTTCTGCGCCAGCACGTTCGTGACATTCGGCGCGGGAATGCTCGGCCCGAGGATCCCCTGGACTTTCAGGTATTCCTCGTAGTTTTTCATCTCGCGCCGAAAGCCGAGGATCTTTTCCAGGTCCAACTTCTTCTTGAGGTCGTTGATCCTATCCGTCGTGCGCAGCAGAAGGATGTCGCATCCATCTCCGTAGCCGACCATGGCGTAGCGCTGATCGGGTTTAGACTTGGCCAGCGCGGCGGCGAGTCCCAAAAAGATATGCGGGGTTCCCGTGAAGCCGGTCTTGTCCGCAAATACCTCCTGATACTGCCGGGCAGGATCGAGCCCGAGGCTCTTCGCGAATCCTTGCCCCGTCTTGGCATTCGCCGCCGGCAGAATGATCCCGTCCAAGTCGGCTGCCTTGAAGCCGTCGGCTTTGGAGAGTGCTCCAAAGGCCTGCTTGAGAACGCGCCCCATGCCGTACTGCTGGCCGAACCGTGTCTCGTCACCCGCGATGAATTCGTCCGATTCCTTTCGCCACTCGTCCAGGAAATCATCGGTCCAGGTGGAGACCTTCTCGATTTCGACGGCGATATTCTCGTTGGAGATCAGGAATGCCGCCGCCGCATCACCCGAGGTGGATTCCTGCGGAGTTTCCGGCTCGGTGGGACGCCTGTCCGCGGCCACCACGAGGATCGATTCGGCCGATCCGGCGAGAATCGCGTTGCGCGCGCCGCGGAGAGCGCTTGTTCCTCCGCGCAGACTCCCCGCGAAATCAATCGTGTCCATTTGGGCGGGAAGGTCGCACGCGGCGGCGATCACACTCGCCGCCTGCTTCTGGAGATACGGGGAGGTCGTGGAGGCGAAGTAGAGGCCGTCGATCGACTTGCGCGTAGGCTCGCCCAAGGCGGCCAAAGCCGCTTCGGCGCCGAGCGTCAGCGCGTCCTCGTCAAAATTGGCGACCGCCTTCTCGCCGCCGCCGCTCTTCCCACCCCAAGCGCGGGCGATCTCCTCCCGCTTCAGCCGGAAGGCTGGGACGTAGACGCCGATATCCGAAATGCCGACCGGAGTGGACGCCACTCGCTACTCCATCATGATCTTCTTGATGTTCTGCTGGATTTCCGGGGCTGACCAGATACCGGAATCCTTCCGGACACCGTTGGACACGGCCATCTTGTATTCGAACAGATGCCGACCCTGAGTGCCGAAGATTTTTCCGGTGATATCGGCGGAGAGATCCGACGCGAGAAAAAGAACGATGGGCGTAATGTGTTGGGGGCCGAGCTCCTCCTCGCTGACGCCCTGGAACATCGCGAGGTCCGATGTCATCCGGGTGAGGGCGGCGGGGGCGATCGCATTCACGGTGATGGCGTATTTCATTCCTTCCATCGAAACGGTGCGGGTGAACCCGTAAATGCCGGCCTTGGCCGAGCTGTAGTTGGCCTGGCCGAAGTTCCCCATCAAACCCGATACCGAAGTGGTGTTAATGATGCGGCCGCCCTTGCCGTTTTCCTTCATCCACGTAAATACGGGCTGGGTGACGCAGAACGTGCCCTTGAGGTGGACGGCGATGACAGCGTCCCATTCGGCTTCGCTCATTTTCGCCAGCGATTTGTCACGCAGGATGCCCGCGTTGTTGACCAAGATGTCGACCTTCCCGAATGCGCTCAACGCCGACTTGAGAATGTTTTGACCGCCCTCCACCGTGGCCACGTTGTCGTAGCTGGGCGCGGCCGCCCCGCCGGCTTTCTTGATTTCATCGACCACCGTATCGGCCGCCATCTTCCCGCCGCCGCCGCCGGATCGGTCGCCACCGAGGTCGTTCACAACAACCTTGGCACCCTCTTTCGCAAACGCCAGGCAGTGGCTCCGGCCGATGCCGTTCGCTCCGCCCGTGATAATTGCTACTTTTCCGTCGAGTAGTCCCATGGGAAACCTCCTTCTAAGAGCCTCTGACAGAATGCCGATTCGTAGGGGAGCATCTTCAGATGCTCCCTCTTGTCGGGAGGGTCTGAAGACCCTCCCCTACGCATTCTGTTAGACAGGTTGTGCGGATTGGTCCTCCCTTATGTGGGGCGCTCGGCCCTTGCTTCAGTATCCTGCACACGCGGGGGAGCATAGGACAGGAACGGGAGGGAGGTCAAGAGGAACATAACGCATTGCGTCGAACCCGCCGTGGGCGTGAGGCGGTTGACCGTCGCCCCGTCGCGCCGCGTATGGCGTGGCTTCACGGGCTCGCCCCAGTTGGCTGCAATGTCTATTGTCAAGTACGTCCCCGAAAAACCGTTCCATACCGCACCGTAGCCGATGGACACCGCGCAAGAAGCGCCCCCCGCCGCGCGGAGATCACATCCCGCCGCACCGGCCGCTACTTGAGAAGGAGAGGAAACTCCTGGAGAAGCTCGAAATCGCCCTCAGGTGGAGCGGCCAACAGTTGCACCCGGAGATCGGCCCCGAGGTCCGCCTTGCGAAGTCCCCGTGGGCAGAAGAGATCGAGGCGGTGGAGGGCGAAGGGCCCCGGCGCCTTGTCCGGAGGCGAAAGATCCACGGTCTCCCAAGGCTGGCCGCCCTTCAGAAACGTCGCACGGTAGCGAAGATCAGAAGGGAGGATTCTGCCGAGCGATCTGACGCCGATGGCAAGTGAAATGTACGCGAAACCTCCCTGGTCCACCTTGCGGGCTCGCTCACCCGGCTGGGCCTGAGCTGAAATGGCTTTTCGGCCGGTGTTCGGCGTCCATACGAACCCCCGCTCGCCGCCTTCGGTCTCCACGTCCAGCCATTCCCCCGCTTCCTTGCTGATTCGAAGCAGAACGCCGGGACCCAGCTCTTCCACAAGATCGTGCTCAATCCCCGGGCCGGACCGCAGCCGGGTCTTGCTGGTCGTGACGGCCATGCCCTTGGGGAGGCCGAGCGGCGTTTCGGTTGCCAGATCGCTCCACGCGGGTTCAGGTGGTTTCGGGGGGGGGGCGGCCTCACCGATGGCGGGAGCGGGCTCCGAGACGCGGGGGAGCGCTTGGATATCGGGTGCGACCGTTCTGGGAAGGGTGTCTGCCAAGCGGTCGAAACTGCTCTGAACGGCCGCGAACTGCTGTTGGAGTTGATCCACTTGTTTCTGCGTCGTGACGCTTCGCCGTTCCCATTGAGCGTTCTCGACGGCGAAATAGGAAAGACCGGCCACGGAGATCGCCAATACGGCCGAGGTCGCAAGCGACTTCGGTGAGATCCGGGTGGACACGAAAGGAATGTTTTTTTCCTCCGGTTTGCCCGCTCCCTTGGCGGCAGGTAGAGCGTCGGCTTGCTGGCGGGCTTTCAGGGTTTCGATTTCGCTTTCCAGGGCGAGTTTCACCTTGACCATCGGCTCAAGCTCCCGGTTGCGGCGTCGAAGTTTGGAAACCTCCTCCTGAAGGTCGTCGATCTCCTGCTTGAGTTCGAGAATCTCGCTCGCGTCCCGCTGGACGGAGGGCGGCGCCGTGAGTGGTTCTGGGGGAATGACGCTGGGTGGCGGTTGAGCCGTGGTGACCGGTTCCTGAACGGCTTCGATGGTCAACGGCGGCGCCACCACCGCGGGAACCGGCCCCGATGGGGGCAACGTCGCTCTTGGCGCAGGGGCTTCGGCCTCATCATCCTCCTTCCACCAGAAAGTGAATTTTCCCTCCTCTTGGGCCATCGTGAAAGGCTCGGGCGGTGGAGGAGCGGTGCGCATGGTTTCATCCCAGACGGGCGCGGAGGGCTTCGATGGGGTGGCCGCGGCGCGCGGGGTCCCGGCCGGAGCCGGGGATGTTTCCGCGGAAAGGTCGTCGGAAGGCGGAGGGATGATCATGGGCGCCGGGCTCTCGGATGAGCCCATTCCTCCCTCGCGGAAATTGACCCGCAGGTTGCGGTGCATGAGCGCTTTTCGGGCCACGTCGCGAATCTGGTACTCCTCCACGGGTGTGGACAGGTAGTCAAAGGCACCGATCTTGAGGGCCTCCCACTTCGTGTCCTGGCTGGGGGATTCGGTTAGAACGATAATTTCAGACAGGGGCGCCGACTGCTTGATGTCCCGCAAAACCTGCAATCCGGTCGAGTCTTCCAGCTTGAGCCCGGTGATGATGATTTCATATTCCTGCCGGCCCAGTTCGCGCAACGCTTCCTGCCGGCCGGCGGCAGGCCGGAGGGCAAACCCGTCCTTCAAGAGGGCTTTTCCTATGTTGGCCCACATGGGGCCACCCTCTTCTATCAGGAGGATTGAACGTTGCGTGCCCTTCCGTTCTGTCGCCATTTACAGGTCTGTTTTTGCGAGGCCCATTTTAGGCGAAGCATTTGAAAAGTCAAGAAGATTCGGGTGATTTTTGAATCCATCCTGCTTTGGCCAGGAACCAGAGGGCAACCAGCGTGACTGCCAGTGATATTCCGTATACCACGGAGGAGGACATGTGTTTGAGGAAAAAGAATCCTCGTTCCGCGCTGGGGAGGGGAAGACCGAGCAGGATGGCGGCAATCGCGAGCGCCCGAAGTCCGACGAAAACGGAAAGGAGGCGTGCGAACCAGCGATGACCCTTGAACAGGAGATATGGAAACAGGAGCGTGATGAGGAGCCCGACGGTGAGGAAGAAGGCTGCGTACACCTTCGAAAGGCCCGGCGGGAGACCGTGGCTCACGATCTTTTGGAGGGCGAATCCCTCGTAGAGGAGACCGTAGACCAAATAGGCGATTGCGGCTTGCGTGAAGGGCTTCCGCAGGTCCATGGCGCCATGGTACGCCGTGTGGCGACGCGACGCCATGGAGCGTTTTGACTTGGTGGATGCGCTTCGGTACGGTGATTCAGTGCGTCCAACAGAATGCGTAGGGGAGGGTCTTCAGACCCTCCCGACAAGAGGGAGCATCTGAAGATGCTCCCCTACGAATCGGCATTCTGTTAGAGGCTCTTATTATGCCCGAGTCGACGACCGAGGGCTGGAAATCGAATCCCCTTCTTTTCGGCCACGACCCTACGCCCGGCATTGTGGCGGTCGAAATCGAACACGGCGCCGAGCGGGTTCGAGTTTTCCGGCGGGAGGCCGGGAGGTCAGGTACCGAATCCATTCCCTTCGAGCCGTTCATTCTCCTTCGCGACAAGGATCTGCTGGCGGGCTACAAAGGCGAAACCCGATCGGAGAAGTTGACGGGAAGTCACCCCCTCGCATGGCGGATTACGCTCCCCAACGGGTTGGCGCTCGAAAACCTGCGGAAGCACCTCCAGAAAAAAACGGACCGCGTCCCCTCCGCGCTCGACGCGCCCTACCTCTACATCTCCGATATGGTCCAGCAGTATCTTCTCGCCTCGGGCCGGACCCAGTTCAAGGGAATGGGCTTCGGCGATCTCGTTCGCATGCAGATCGACATCGAAACCTGGTGCGCCCCCGGCTACGAATTTCCGAACGCGAAGCGGGAGTCGGACCGGATGATCTCCATCGCGCTGTCCGATACCACGGGTTGGGAGCACGTTCTCTTCGGAAAAGACATGAAGGAATCGGAGATGATCGAGCAACTCAACACGCTCATTCGGGAGCGGAACCCGGATGTGATCGAAGGCCACAATCTCTTCCGATTCGATCTGGAATACATTCAGACCCGCGCGAAACGATACGGCGTGAAGCTCCTGTGGGGGCGGGGAGGGGAGCCGATGGAGAGCCACCCCTCCCGGATGCAAATCGGCGAGCGGTCGATCACCTACACCAAGTTCGAGATCTTCGGACGGCACACGGTGGACACGTTCATTCTCGTTCAGCACTACGACATCGCCACACGGGAGTTGGAGAGCCTGGGGCTCAAGGAGGTGGCCGTCCACTTCGGGATCGCCTCCAAGGATCGGATCTATCTCCCCGCCGACCAGATCAATTCGGCATACGAGAAGGATCCCGAAAAACTGCGTGAATACAACCTGGACGACGTGCGGGAGACGCGGATGCTGAGCGACATCCTTCTTCCAAGTTACTTCGTACAGGCGCAGATCTTTCCGATCGGATTCCAAAGTACGATGCTTCGAGGAAACGCCGTGAAGATCGATTCGCTTTTCCTCCGCGAGTATCTCCATCGCGGCCATTCCCTTCCGTTGGCAAGTCCCGCGTCGCCCATCCAGGGGGGCTACACGGACATCCTTTTTCACGGCATTGCGAAGAACGTTCTCCATTGTGACATTACGTCACTGTACCCGTCGGTCATGCTGGTGCACCGGTGCTTTCCGAAGAGCGACGAACTGGGCGTCTTTCCCAACTTGCTCGAAGACCTGCGCGCCTTCCGGATTCGGGCCAAGGAGCAGGTGAAAGCGGCGCAAGATCCCCAGGAGCGGAACTTCGCCAACGCACTCCAATCGACCTTCAAAATTCTCATCAATTCGTTCTATGGCTATCTCGGTTTCGACATGGCCCATTTCAACGACTATGAACAGGCCAATCGCGTTACGCAGATCGGACGCGATACGATCCAGGCCATCATGAAGGCACTCGAAGCGGAGGGCTGCCGGGTGATCGAAGTGGATACGGACGGAATTTACTTCATGCCGTCAAGTCCGCTCCCGGAGAGGGACGAAGCGGCCCTGATGGGCCGGGTCACGGCGAACCTGCCGGAAGGGATACACCTGGAATTGGATGGTCGATTCCCCGCGATGCTCAGTTACAAGATGAAAAACTACGCGCTTCTAAAGGCGAAGGGCGAGCTCCTGATCAAAGGCTCCGGTCTCAAGTCGAGGGGACTGGAGCGTTTTCAGCGCCAGTGGATGGAGGAGATGTTCCTCCTTCTCCTGCATGGTCGCCGGGACGCGGTGGAGAAGCTCTACCGGGATTTCCGCGATCGCATCGAGCGTCACGAATTCCCGGTCAAGCTCTTTATGAAAACCGAGACGCTTCAGGAATCACCCCAGAGCTACCAGGAGAAGGTAAGGGCCAAGAAACGGAACGTCGCGGCTTCGTACGAGCTGGCGTTGCGGTCCACCAAGAACTATCAGGCGGGCGATCAAGTGTCGTACTACGTGACGGGAACCTCGCGGAAGGTTAAAGTACATCAGGCGTGCAAGCTCGCCGCCGAATGGGATCCGAAGAATCCCGACGAAAATGCCGATTACTATCTGTCCAAGCTGGAGGAATTGCATGAGAAGTTCAGGCCCTACATCGAGGCCGAACCGGGCCAGGCTGTCGCCGTGGATGAGTAGGCTTGCAGCATGACATCGGTCACAACCGATCACATTCGCAAGGTCAAGGGAACGGTTAGGGAAGGGGTCCGCGTTTTTGGCCGCCGAAAACCGGGATTCGAATACGCGGATGTCCGCTTGGAAATCGAAGAGAGCCGCTGGGGAATGAGCGAGTGCGGCGAGCCTCGAATGGCCGAGCAGGACGTGGAGATCAGCCTCGGTGTGAGAGTCCTTGCCCGAGGCTCCGCAGCGCCCGATTCCCCGGTTGCTCCCGGCTATTACGGAATGCGCTTGGGACCGGGCGACGTAGGGCGGATCTCAAGAGTCTTGAAGCCCGCATTGAGCCACGCGTACGAACGGGCGCGTGCGGGGGCCAAGGCCAAGGAGGCGTCAAAGGCATCGTTCGGTCCGTTGGGCGACTCCCTTTGGTCTTGCGAACTCGCAAAGGCCCCGGTGGCCGAGGCGGTCATCCCCGCGAGGTTCAAACACGACCCGCGAAAAGTGCCGCTGAAGGAAGTTTTGGAGACGGCTCGGGACGCGGCGGCAGGGGCCATGGCGAAGGGGAAGGCGGTGAAATATGCGTATTCCGCTGCCATGATCGCGCTGCGCCGCCAGCTTTTCGTGAATTCGGCCGGTTCCTGCGTCGATCAGTCGTGGGCCTTGGCGGAAGGGGATGCGTACGTTGTGGCGGAAAAGGACGGCGTCACGCAGGAGTCCTACGATACTCTGGGATCGAATGTGGGGTGGGAGCTTCTTTCCGACGGGATGAAGACGGATTACGAACGCTTCCCCCGATTCAAAGATTTCATGGGCGTTCTCGCCGATGATGTGGTTCAACTCTGCTCGGCGCCGCGGCTCCCGGTGTCGGAAAAGCCGGTGGTGGTGGTGACGGACCCTCACTACAACACGCTGCTTGTGCACGAGATCGTCGGTCATCCGGTGGAACTGGACCGCGCGCTCAAGATGGAGACGGCGTACGCGGGGCGGACATGGCTGTTCGGCTCGGCGAAGGACAATCTCCTCGGCCGGCGCATCGCGTCCGAAAAACTTTCGGCCTATTCCGACCCCTCGTTGCCCGGCTACGGCTATTACGCCTACGATGACGAAGGCGTACCGGGGGGGAAAGTCATGCACGTGGAGAACGGAATTTTCCGTGGTTTCATGAACAGTCTGCAGACCTCGGCGATGCTGCGTGGCGCCGGACTGGTCTCGACGCCCAACGGCCACTACAAGGCGACTTCCGCGCCGATGGTCCCGCTCATCCGGATGTCGACGACCGTCTTCGCACCCGGTCAGGACGATCCAAAGTCCATCCTCGGCGACGTGGAGCACGGCTACTATCTCGTCGGGCACAAGATCCCGTCGATCTCGGAGTCGCGTGAAAACTTTCGGATCTCAGCGCGGAAAGTCTACGAAATCCGCAACGGCAAGATCGGACAACTTTACCGGGATGGTGGAATGTTCTCTGATAGCCGCGAGTTCTTCATGAACGTCGACGCCGTGGGCAATGACTTCCGTATTTATCCCGTTCCCAACTGCGGCAAGGGCCAGCCGATGCAGACGAAACGCCTGGGGAATGGCGGTCCCACCCTCCGCTCCCGCGCCCGGCTGATTTAACGCTCCTTCCGACCACGCTCCAGTTCTTTTCGCTTCCGGTCGTTATACCGGCGGGCCGCTCGCGGTGCATCGACAAGATCGTATACAAAGAGGGCGAACCACCCAATGCCTGCAAACGCGGCAATCGTGCCCAGCGATTTGTCATCGGCAATAAGTGCCGCTGGGGCCACAGCGACCATCGTTCCAAATAGCCCGAGGCGAAGCCCTGAGAAAACAAGCGCGTGGCGGTATTCCTTGGCATAGATATGTCCCGCGCTTGGGGTAACCGCTATCGACAAGGCCATGGGTGGGATAGAGTAGTAATTCCATCCGTCATGCTTGAAAAAAAGTCTGTCATTGAGTGCTGCAATCCCCCAGAATCCGAGAATGGATCCCACCGCCAATCCGCCAGCCAGGTAGGGGCTTTTGGGTTCGAACTTTTGCCTGGGCGAGGGCTTAAGATCCGAATTATTTGCGGAAGAAATCCAAGCGTTGTGCTCGATGTCGATCGGTGAATCTTGGGCGCCCGCAGGTCGAACAAGGCAAGCGGCAAAAAGAAACGTCATGCCCATGGCTCCCCACTTCACGTCGGTCATGCTACCAGTTGACAAGAGGGGGCGTCAAAGACTATTAAGGCGGGGGCGTAAGAGCAGGAAAAAGCCGTTCGGAGCCCGCAACTAATCCAGAAGGAGTGATTCATGGTAAAACCACGCATCGCCGCCATCGTTCGAACCCTAGCGGCCATTCTCGCCGTCATGCTGCTGCCCGTTCTCCCCGCCCTCGCGGGCGAGGCCGATCTCAAACTTCCGCCTCTCGACTCCGTCAGTTTCAATGTCCTCGGAACCAGCGTATCGGGAATGTCGTTGCTTTATCTCGGCCTCGTCATTTGTGTCATCGGCGCGATCTTCGGCGTGATCCAGTACAAGCAGACGAAGGCCCTTCCCGTGCACAAGGCGATGGGCGACGTGTCGAACATGATCTGGGAAACCTGCAAAACGTACCTTACGCAGCAGGGTAAGTTCCTTGCGATTCTGTGGGCGCTGATCGCACTCTGCATGGGCTATTACTTCGTCGGCCTTCAAGGGGCGCCCATCGGCAATCTCGTGGTCATCCTGGCTTGCTCCGTTCTCGGCATCCTCGGGTCGTACGGCGTGGCGTGGTTCGGCATTCGGATCAATACGGTTGCAAACTCCCGTACGGCGTTCGCCTCCCTCTATAAGAAACCACTCGATGTCCTCGCGATCCCGCTGCAATCCGGAATGAGTGTTGGGCTGCTTCTCGTCAGCGTCGAACTTTTCTTCATGATCTGCATTCTGTCATTCCTGCCCCAGGAATTGGCGGGACCGTGCTTCATCGGATTCGCCATCGGCGAATCGCTCGGCGCGAGCGTCCTCCGCATCTGCGGCGGCATTTTCACCAAGATCGCGGACATCGGATCGGACCTTATGAAAATCGTTTTCCACCTGCCGGAAGATGATCCGAAGAATCCCGGAGTAATCGCCGACTGCACGGGCGACAACGCGGGCGACAGCGTCGGCCCCACCGCGGACGGATTCGAAACCTACGGTGTCACCGGTGTGGCGCTCATCGCTTTTCTCGCGCTCGCCCTGGTCGGCAAGCCGGAAATCTGCGGCCAGCTCATCGTGTGGATCTTTGTCATGCGCATCCTGATGATCCTGACCTCGCTCGTGTCCTACTTTGCGAACAATGCCGTGAATCGCGCGCTCTTGGGCGACAAGAAGGAAATCGATTTCGAAGTGCCGCTCACCCGGCTGGTGTGGCTCACCTCCGCGATCTCGATCGCTGTCACGTTTATCGCCAGCTACCTCTTGCTGGGTGACTACGGCGATCTCTGGTGGGTGCTTGCGGTCATCATCTCCTGCGGCACGGCGGCCGGCGCGCTGATTCCGGAATTCACCAAGATCTTTACAAGTACAAACTCGGGACACGTCCGCGAGGTCGTCAACTCCGCGCGCCAGGGAGGCGCATCGCTCAACATTCTGTCCGGACTCGTCGCCGGGAATTTCTCGGCTTTCTGGGAAGGACTGCTGATCCTGATTCTCATGCTGATCGCGTATCTGGTCTCGCAACAGCCCTCGCTCCTCGCGATCATGCCGGCCGAATATAGCTTCGCCGCGCCGATCTTCGCCTTCGGCCTCGTGGCCTTCGGGTTCCTGGGCATGGGGCCGGTGACAATCGCAGTCGACAGCTACGGCCCGGTGACGGACAACGCGCAATCCGTTTACGAACTCTCGATGATCGAGAAGATTCCCGGCGTAAAGCAGGAGATCAAAAAGGAGTTCGGAATCGAGGCCAGCTTGGAACATGCGAAGGATCTTCTCGAAAAAGGGGATGGCGCGGGCAATACGTTCAAAGCCACGGCCAAGCCGGTCCTCATCGGTACGGCCGTCGTCGGCGCCACCACCATGGTCTTCGGCATCATCCTCCTTCTCGAACACATGTTCGGGAACGCAGCGCTCCGATTGAGTCTCGTGCAGGGTGAGGTCATCCTCGGACTCCTCATGGGCGGCGCGGTCATCTACTGGTTCACCGGCGCCTCGATGCAGGCGGTGGTGACGGGTTCCTACCGGGCGGTCGTGTACATCAAGGAGAACATCAAGCTTGATGCCACGAAAGCCTCTATTGCGGACAGCAAGAAAGTTGTGGAGATTTGCACGATCTACGCGCAAAAAGGCATGATCAATATTTTCATCGTCATCTTCTGCATGACCTTGGCTTTGGCGTTCTTCAACCCCTACTTCTTCATCGGTTACCTTGTCGCCATGGCATTCTTCGGCCTCTTCCAGGCGATCTTCATGGCCAACGCGGGCGGCGCATGGGACAACGCCAAGAAGGTTGTGGAGGTGGATCTGAAACAAAAGAACACGCCGCTGCATGAGGCGACCGTGGTCGGCGATACCGTGGGTGATCCGTTCAAGGATACTTCGTCCGTCGCGCTGAACCCGGTCATCAAGTTCACCACTCTCTTCGGTCTGCTTGCGGTCGAGATCGCGGTGACGATGCAATCGCAGAACCTGAAATGGGCCATTGGCTCGGTCTTTTTCCTCGTGGCGCTCGTGTTCGTTTATCGGTCGTTCTACGGCATGCGCATTCCGGAGGAAGCCAAGGCCGCCAAGTAACTCCTTGCTCCCCGCAGCCAATCGCCTCATCTTCCCGGCCACGCGCTGGCTGACGTTCGACTGCTACGGAACGCTCATCGACTGGAAGTCAGGCATCCAGGGGGCGTTCCGGCGGTTTCTCGCCCGAAAGGACCGCGAGACCGATCTCGACGAACTGTTCCGGAAATGGGAGCGCATCCAATTCGGACTTCTGAGGCCCTATCGGCCCTACCGCGATGTCATGAAAGAGAGTTTTGCGAAAGTCATGCGCGGACTTCGCTTGAAGCCAAGTTCGCGAGACGCGAATGATTTCGTGGTCTCACTGAAGACTTGGGAGCCGTTCCCGGACGTCCGCCCCGCCCTGGAGCGACTCAAGAATCGCTATCTGATCGCGCTGGTGACGAACATGGACGACGACCTGGTGAAACTGACTCAAAAGCGATTGGGGGTTTTCTTCAACGTCGTCGTCACGGCCGAGCAGGTGCAATGCTACAAGCCCAACCCCAAGCACTTCAAGAAGCTGCTGGAGGCGACGACGACACCACCCGAAGAGATGATCCACTGTGCCTTCGGAACGAAATACGATCTGTTTCCTGCCCACCGACTGGGGTTCAAGACCGCCTTGATCGAGCGTGGGCCGGTCCCCAGGACGTCCGTCGTCCCCGACTACCGATTTGCCAACCTGACCGAAATGGCCGACCTCTTCCTCGCCCAGTTCAGGGCGTAGGAAATAACAGTGACAGTATACTTAATTTATAGAAATAGAGTATACTGTCACCGAAAATCACAGGCTTGTCAGGGGATCGGCTCCAGGGCGTGGAGAGTGACGTACAGGGCTTCCAGTTCCATGTCCTCCAGTTGCCCCATCGCGCGCCAGGGCATGGTGTCTTTCATCACTTGGCCATCGGGCGTGACGCCGGTCCGCATGGCCTTGAAAAAATCCTCTTTGGACCAGCGGGGCATGATGAGCGTCAGATTCGGCGCCGGAGGATTCGGAGGAGGAGCGCGGCCATCCAATTTCGGTCCGTGACACCCATCGCAACTGACGAAATCCAACACGTATTTTCCGTACTCTGGCGTCACGGCCCTCGGAGGCGCGGCCCGTTCCACGGCCGGCGCGGGGTCGATGGGCATGAGCCCGGCGCCGATGAAGAGCGCAAGGAGGAGCGTGGGGCGGTAGGCTGGGGTCTCATTCTGGACGCTCTGGGCCGACCTCAGATAAGCGACTAGGCATTCGGTGTCCTCGTCGCTCAACAGTCGCGAACCGAGCATCGACATCACCGTGCTGCGGCCTTCGCGATTCACGCCTGTGCGAATCACCCGAAAAAGCTCGGCGTCGGTCCAGTCCTGAATCGTGCCACCGGGAGTGACGTTGGGTGGGTAGACGTCGCCCAGCGGAAGTCCGGCGTCATCCGACAGGCTCCGGCCGCCGCTCAAGGGAAGGCCGCCGTTGGTCGCATGGCATGCCGCGCAGAGGGAGGCGGCGATCATCTGCCCGCGAGCGACCCGCCCGGGTGTAATTTCAATCGGTCGGATCGCGGGGAGCGGGCTGTGGCGGGCGTAGAGCTTATAAGTGCCTCTGGCGCCCACGACGACCAGGCAACCCATGAGCAGGGTGAAAATCCCCGCGAGGGCGACTCCCGGCCATTTGAGCCAAGCTCGATGCGCGAGCCAAGCCCGACGCGCCAGCCAACCGAAAAGGACGGCGAGAGCCGCGACGATGATCAGTGAAATAATCAGTGTTGCCATGGGCAAAATATACTGAGGGGACGCACAGTCTGCTTGACCGTTTTGATGGTCGCTACTCGGCGGGGAGGGGTTCCGGGGAGAGACGGCCTTTCACCACGGGAATATGTAGTTCGGCCGAGAAGGGTAGGCGGGCTTGCCTTTCGGCGGCCTCCGGATAGAGCCAAGGCTCGGGAGGTGTTTCGTACACATCAAAGAACCGGTCGTCGCGCCACGCATAGGGTCCAGGCATCATCCATCCGATGGCAAAGCGGTGCCAGAAATCCTCCAACTCCTCCACCCTCCCAAAGAAGCTCACTACCGCATCCGTTCCGCCCGGCAGGTCCTGAACGGCCACTTGGTCATTGCCTTCAAATTCCGGCTCTACGGTGATGCCGGCATCGTAGCGGACGCGAGCCGAATCCGTGAGAACGGAGGGGTTTTCATAGTGCAGGGAGACCATCCTTCCCGCCGCCTTCGCCCAGCCTTGATCGCGGGCCAGGCGAAGCAACCGCGGCCAGATCGTTCCGGCCCCCAGAGTCGGGCCGACGAATCGAATGAAGGCCACCCGCCATGAAGGACGCTCGACGAGCCGAACAGGAAGGTTGACCGCCCGTCTTTGAAAGTCTTCGGCAGCGCCTCGCCGGCACTCCCGGTAGGCTTGCGGCGATTTCCCGTAGGTTCGGTGGAAGGCTCGCGTGAAACCCTCATGACTGTCGAAGCCGCAAGACAGGGCGATGTCCAGCACCGGATCGCGGGTGAACGTCAGAAACATCGCCGCCCGTTCGAGACGCAACCTCCGAATGTAGCGCGCGAGGGGCTCCCCGAGGGCTCGGCGCAATCGGGCGCGGAAGTGAACGACCGATAGCTCGGCGACTTCAGCCAGGTCGGCAGTTTCGATTTCTTCATGGATGTGTCTTTCGATGTGGACAAGCGTGCGGGTGAGTGTGGAATCGGCCAGTACGATGTCTCGCTTCCCGGCGCGTCGGTTTCTCCGAAACTTGATCCCTCCGGCCACCCTGGGAGCTTAGCCGAACGGCCCTGCGATTCAACGTCGGACGAGGATCATCTTGTGGTGTGTCGCACTCGCCTCGGTATCGCGGGCTTCCTGCCCGCCGAAATCGTCGCGAGTACGGCCGGCATCACGCCGGACCGCATCGCCTCGTACAGCACGATGCCGGCGGCGGTGGAGAGGTTGAGAGATCGTGCGGAAGGCCGAATGGGGATCCGATAGAAACGGTTGCGGAATTGCCGGTGGAGCGCGGACGGCAGCCCTTTTGATTCGCTTCCGAAAATCAGGAAGCTGTCGCGCTCGTACGGGGCGTTCCAAAATAGGGGCTTCGCTTTGGCGGAGAAGAACAGGAGCGAAGCATCGGTGGGCAGGGCACGGAGAAAGGCGTCGAAGTCTTTGTGATGCTGCCATCTGAGATTCGGCCAGTAGTCGAGCCCCGCGCGGCGGATTTCCTTCGATTCAATCCTGAAACCCAGCTTGCCGACAAGATGGAGCGTTGCGCCAACGGCAACGCACGTCCGCCCGATGTTTCCCGTGTTCCAGGGAATCTCGGGGTTGAGGAGAACGACGTTTAGGGGCACGGCCGTTGAGAAATTCCCGCAGGCTAAAGCCTGCGCCTACCCATGACCTGCTTGGAGACCTATCGGTCGATCTCGCCCAAGACGATGTCGAGCGAGCCGATGCAGGTGATCACGTCCGAGAGCAACCGGCCCTCCACCATCTTGGGAAGAATTTGGAGATTGATATAGGAAGGAGAACGAATGCGGAGCCTGTAGGGAATGGCGCCGCCACTCCCGATGATCCCGAAACCGAGCTCACCCTTCGGATTCTCGATGCCGTGGTAGACCTCGATGCCCTCGGGACCGTGGTAGCCCTCCGAGGCGATCTTGAAATGGTGGATGAGCGCTTCCATTTCGGCGTACACACGGTCCCGCTTGGGAAGCGTCACGTTCGGGATGTCCGCCATGTACTCGCCTTGCGGTAGTTTCTCCAGACACTGACGGACGATCTGGAGGCTCTGTCGCATCTCCTCGACGCGGACGAGATAGCGCGAAAAGGCGTCCCCCTCGTAGGCGATCGGGACTTCGAAATCGAGATCGTTGTAGACCAGGTACGGTTTGGCTCGCCGCAGGTCGTACGGAACCCCAGAGCCTCGGAGGTTCGGCCCGGTCAGGCTGTAGGCCACGGCTTCCTCCTTGGAGATCACGCCCACATCGCGGGCGCGCTCCAGGAAGACTTTGTTTCCGGTGACCAGCCGGTCCAGCTCGTCGATCTTCGCAGGAAACTCGGCCAAGAATTTCCGGATCAAGGCCTCGGCTTCGGGCGTGAGGTCGCGCTCCACGCCGCCCGCCCTCGTGTAACTTGTGGTCATGCGGGTGCCGGTGATCTTCTCGAAAATGGTGTACAGCTCTTCACGATCGCGAAACGTCAGGAAGAAGACCGAAAGAGCTCCGAGATCGAGCAGGTGGGTTCCGATGCCGAGCAGATGGGCCGAAATCCGCGCGAGCTCGCAGCAGATTGTCCGGATGTACTGGGCCCGCGGCGGAGCCTCGACGCCCAGCAGTTTCTCCACGGCGAGGATGTACGCCACGTTGTTGGATAGAGGCGCCAGATAGTCAAGCCGGTCGGTGTAGGTGACGAACTGGGTGTGTGTTCGGTTTTCGGCCAACTTTTCGAATCCTCGATGGAGGTAGCCCAGATCCGGAATGCACCGGAGCACGCGCTCGCCATCGAGTTCGAGAATGAGTCGAAGCACGCCGTGAGTCGCCGGATGGGAGGGCCCCATGTTCAGGATCATGATGTTGTCGCCTTCCCTCGGCTCGATCTGCCGAAGGCCGGGAAGCGGCACTTTGATGGATTCGTCTTTGGGCGGCAGTTTCTCCACGAGACCCTGCCCGTTGCTCTTGGACACTTTGTCCTGAATTTTCTGGATGGCGTAGATGAGGCCTTCCGGTCGGGGAGGGCACCCCGGAACGTAGATGTCCACCGGGACGACTTTGTCGAGTCCCTGCACCACCGGATAGCTGTCGAACATCCCGCCCGTGCAGAGGCAGGTGCCCATGGCCACCACCCACTTCGGCTCGGGCATTTGTTCGTAGAGTTGGCGGACGGCGTTGGCCATCTTGTAGGTGAGAGTGCCGGCCACGATCATGAGGTCCGATTGGCGGGGGGAGAAGCGCAGGACTTCGGCGCCAAAACGCGAGACGTCAAATTTGGGCGCGAGCATGCCCATCATTTCGATGGCGCAGCAGGAAATGCCGATAGGGAGCGGCCAGAGGGAGTTCTTTCGGCCCCAGTTCCGCACTTCATCCAATCGAGTGAGGATGACTTCCGAGGGCTGGCCGGTCATTACTTCAGGCATGATTCTCCGCTCTGGGTTCGAGATTCACCACGCGGGTGACCTCCGGGATGTTTTCCTTGATGCTCTTCTCGATGGCGTATTGCAGCGTCATCCCGATGCTGGGGCACACCGTACACGCGCCTTGAAGCCGTATTTTCACTACACCGCCTTCTTCCACGGCAACGAGTTCGACATCGCCGCCGTCCATCTGCAGCGCCGGTCGGATCTTTTCGATCGCTGCCTGCACTTTGTCGAGCATGGGGCCTCCTTCTCCCGCGGATGATGGGCACTTGCCGTTCCAGCGCCGCCCGTCCCTGGGACGGCTCTCCGTGGCGGCAAGTACCGCACCGTCCATGGCTGGAATCAGGACGACGGGACTCAGGCCCCCGGCAGAGGTTAGTCCCAAGCTCAAACCTCACTCGCCGTTGAAATGCCTCACTATCCTGCTCGGCTTGGTGCGGCGAGTACCGCACCATCCATGGCTGGCACCCCTTGACGGCGGAATAAGGGCCTAACTTGATGCTATCAACTGGGTCGCCCATGTCAACCTACGGTCGGAGTGCGGATTTCAGGAAACCCGGTCGGTTGGAGATGATCCCTTTGCATCCGGCACGGAGTAGGGCCAGAGCTCGGTCGGGATCGTCTACCGTGTAGGGCATCAAGAAATAGCTCGTGTCCGGCGCGGGCACCTTCTCGAAATTTTCATGGTAGGGGAGAACGATGTTGGCTCCGAGTGTTCGCGCCTTGGCGAAGGACCAATCCCAGTGATCATCCCCGGTGAGGACTCCGATCTCGCCGACCCAGCCCTTCGATCTTGCCAGGTCCAGAAACTTCGGTGAGAAGCAACTCAGGTAGAGGCGGAGGCGGGGCGCGTACGGCCGGACCGTCCGGAGGGTGGTTTCAACGAGGGGCTCGGGCTCCGGGGTTTCGGATTTCATCTCAACGTCGACCACGGCACCGTCCGGCAGGATCGCGAGAACTTCGTCCAAAGTGGGGATCTTCTCTCCGGCGAAGGAGCGGTTGAAGCGGGATCCGGCGTCCAACGCCCGCAATTCCGCGAAGGTCATCGCGGTGAGCTTGCCCTCGCCGTTGGTGGTCCGCGATAGAAGTTCGTCGTGAAATACCATGAGGGCGCCATCGCGGCTGAGTTGGACGTCCAGCTCCACGCCGTCGGCGCCGAGATCCATCGCGCGGCGGAAAGAGGGGATAGTGTTTTCCGGCGCTTCGAGCGGCGCGCCGCGGTGGCCGAGGATCAGGGGAAGTTCGCCCGGAGCGAGCCGGCGGATGAAAGATTCGGCGGGAATCGCTAACCGGCCTTTTCGAGAATTTGAAGAGCGGCCTTGGCGCTCGACAGCGTCATGAGGTGAACGCCCGGGCTGTCCTTTTTGAAGGCCCGGAAAAGTTCGGCCGCGAGCTTGACGCCCTCCTTCCTGGGATTGGGCGACTTCTCAAGGCGATCGATCGTGTCCTGGGGGAGCTCGACGCCGGGGACCATCTGTGCCGCGCGCCGCGCACCCTCCGCGGATTTCAGGTACAGAATGCCGGGGAGGATAGCCGCATGATTGAGGTACGCCGCCTGCCGCCTGAAACTCTCGTATTGGGCCAGGCTGAAGATCGGCTGCGTCTGGATGAATTTCGCACCGGCGGCCAGCTTGCGTTCGAGTTTCTTGATGTGGGGCTCGATATTGCCGACCGAAATATTGAGCGCGGCCCCGGCGAAGAAGCCGGTCGCGCCGCGGAGCTCGTGGCCGGAGAGATCCTTCCCGGAATTGAGCGTCTCAATGGTCTTCAAGAGGCGGATCGAATTCATCTCGAACACGCCTTTCGCTTCCTTCTGGTCGCCGAACACGACGCCATCGCCCGTGAGGGCCAGAACGGTCTTGATCCCATGCGCCCAGAGACCCAGGAGGTCGGCTTGGAGGGCGATCCGGTTGCGGTCGCGGCAGGTCAGTTGACAGATCGGTTCCACCCCTCCGCGCAGCACTTCCAGGGCCGCCGCCCAAGAGCTCATCCGCATGACGGCGAGTTGACAGTCTGTCAAGTTCACGGCGTGGACGTGCCCGCGGACCATCTCGACCCTTTGGCGGAGGACGGAGAGGTCCGCCCCTTTCGGGGGGGCGAACTCCGCGGTAACCACGAATTCGCCGGATTTCAGGGCTTCCTGGAAGGGCAACATGCCGAAATGACTTTTCCTCCTGCGTCCGATCCTATATAATAGTACGACTGCTTTCAATGATTGAACTTACGGGAGAATCCAAGAAAACGGTTGAGATCGATGCGGACCCGGAGGACGTTTTCGCCCTCCTCACGAACTACCCGAAATCCGCCAAACACCTGCCAGGGGTGCGGAAATTTTCGAAGGTCAAACCCGATGTCTATCGATGGGAGTTCGAACCGAAGGGTCCCGGCAAGTACGCCATTGAGGTGGCGTACGAGACGAAGTTTTCAACGGTCAAGAACAAGGAGGTACGCTGGCAGAGCATCCCGGGCTCCGGGAATGCCGAGGTTGAGGGGTCGTTCACCCTCGAACCCAAGGGGAAAGGAACACTGCTGACGCTGGAGCTCAACGTCGAATCCCAGTTGGACATCACGCGCCTGCTGAAGCTGGTCGCCCAGAAGATGGCGCGGGCCGAGCTGGAGAAGACGGTGTCCTCCTACCTGAGCAACCTCAAGGACGCTCTTGAAGCCTGAGTCCTCCACCCATCCCGGAACAGAGGTCCCCCGGCTGAATCGCATGCGGCGCGGAATTCGCGCGGGCGGCGAATCTATCGGCCGCCGCCTTGAGCAGGCCCGGTGGGTTGGAGGTGGACCCTTGTGGCCGGATTGCCTTCGATCCTGAAGAGGCCCCGGGCCTTTCTCCTCGGGCTTGTGCCGCTCGTCGCGGTCGTATCCCTCGCGCAAGCAGATTCGCCTTTGAAATATCAACTTCTCGGATACCCGGCGGAGGAGGCCGTCCTCCTGGCCAACCACTCGGACCTCTACTACTTGGACCGCTATTTTGAGCTGAATCGGAACCGGCCCACGATGCTCCTTCGAGGGTTGGGGCATCCGCGTTTTGCGCCTTCGCTTCAGATCTACGGCATGCTTCTTCAGGTCCGCGGTGATGACGATGCGCAGAAGATCGTATCCGCGATCCTCAACTACATTTCGACGCTCCCGCAGCCGGGAAAGACCTACGCTTCGATCCGGACCTATTCGGAGCGGGTGGATCAGTTCGGGGAAGACATCCGCGACTGCAACCGGGCGCACGGACTTCCGGTCACGCTCATCAAGGCGATTATCATCCAGGAGTCCACCGGGAATCCGATCGACGTTTCACGCGCGGGCGCCATGGGGCTGATGCAGCTCATGCCGGAGACGGCCCGCAAGATGGGGGTGCGGAATCCCTTCAATCCCAGGGAGAACATCTGCGGCGGCATCCGGTATTTCAAGGAAATGCTGGACCGGTTCAATTGGGATGTCACGCTGGCCCTCGCCGCGTACAACGCGGGCCCGGAAAAGGTGGTGGCCTACAACGGAGTTCCGCCGTATCGTGAGACGCAGGGATACGTGCGCTCGGTGAAGTGGATCAAGAACTATCTGGATGCGTATGCGAGGAACTAGAATGGCGATCAGCTTTCAGCGGTCAGCGGTCAGCTTTGGGGTCGGACTGGTGGCGCTGCTGCTTCTTGGGGGCGTCGAAGCCAACGCTCAACTGTTGGATCCGCCGGAGGGGAAGGTCCACTGGAGGCAGGAAGCGGCAAGCGGACCGCCGCTCTCCGATGTAACACAGATCATCGCGGCAGAGGATTTGGCCGAGCCGAAATGGGCGCCGGGCATGCGGTACATCGGAGTGACGCGGAAGAACCGCCGGGGCCTGTGGGTGATCCGGCTGACCGACGGCAAAGTTCTCCGGATTTCGCCGGCGTACGGATCGGGTCGGGACTACGCCTTTTCCTTTGACGGCACGAAAATCATCTTCAACATCCGCGAGCCCAAGGACATGGCCGCCCTACACGATGGACCGCCGCATTGGACGTTCATGATCGTGGATCTGGACAAGGAGAGGATCGACTACCGCGGACCGGTGGAAAAGGGCTTCCTTCATCTCTCCTGGTTTCGTCCCACCGAGTTCCAGACCGTGGTGAGGTACGATCGCACGCTCGAGGTACGCCACTACATGTCATCCGATCGCGTTCCGGCCTTCGAAAAAGGGCGAATGCAGCGGTGGGGTGTGGTGGGTGTGACGGAGGCCGCGGGCACGCTTTGGAAAATGCGGGCCGACCACACGCGGCGCGGATACCGATTCGAACTTCCTCCCGATCTCTTGAATCCCAATCTTTCCCACAACCAGCGCGTCATCGCGGCTCAGAGCGATGAAGGTCGCGCCTACCTGATCGGTACGGCCACAGACTTCGTGGTGGATTTGGGCGAAGGGCAAAACGTCCGTTGGGGATGGTGGTATGACAAGGCCGTTTTCGAGCGGGTGCAGAAGGCCGGGGATGAGGTGGTTTCCTCGGAAATCATCCTGGCGGATCTGAAAAAATTGAAATCGTACAATCTGACCCAGACGCCGGGAGTCATCGAGCGATATCCGGATCTATCGTTGAATCAGAAGTGGGTGACCTACGTGTCGCCGGAAGGCCTGTTTGTGGGCCGTGTTCCCCCTCTGGAGGGAAAGAAATAGAAGACCGGCAGAACGCAATGCCCCCATTTCGTCGTCTAACTTTCATTGTTGCCATCCTCTTGGCGCTGCCGTTGGAGACGGCCTTCGCCCAGAAGGAGTTCATTTCCCGAACCTTCCGCAAGCGGGGCAAAGAGACGCCGCTCCTGGGGCCGACGCTCATCGGTCAAACGGGACTCTACGATGTTTATTCCGCCGACCGCTTTCCCAAAGGGGGCGTGGGGGTAAGCCTCTTCTCGACCTATTTCAAGCAGGACCAATTTCTATCTCCGACCATCAACCACGCCAAGCAGGATGCCTTTCTCTCCTTCACGGTAGCCCCGTTTGAGACAACGGAGCAGCTCGGCATGGAATCCGGCTTCGAATTCTCCCTCATGGGGAAGGTCACCTCCGATCGCGTGAAGGACACGCAGGTCAACGAGAGCCGCCAGGTTCAGGCCGCGGGCGACGTCGCGGTGGGATTCAAGTACTCGCTCAACCCCTGGGGGCCGCTCTACACCGGTATCAACGCATTCGGGTTTTTTCTGACGGGAGAGGAATCCGGTTCCTACGATGGGTCTGCCACCGGCGGCGCGGGGAGGGCGCTCATCACGCTCGACTTTGCCGAGGGGAAATCCGAGGAATCGATCGGTTTCCGGGTGCACCTGAACGGGGGCTATGCAATGGATCGGAGCGAGAACCTGCTGGCGAAGCGCAAGTTTCCCGTTCCGATGTCCGAGCGTTTCGCCCTGGGCGTGAACGGGGAGGACCAGTATCTGGCCGGCGCGGGGTTCGAGGTCATCCGCACTCCTGTGGCGTTCGTGGCGGAGGGGTCGCTGTCGTACGACACGGATTCCACGATCCTCGACGATGACGAACAGCCCTTCAAGATCCAATTCCGGAACAACCCGCTCTACTTGACCCCGGGACTGCGACTGCTGCCGTTCGAGAACCTTGTGATTGACCTGGCTGTGCGGCTCGGCCAGCTCACGGAGCCGATTGCCTTCACAGAGGAGCGATCGGAAAAACTGGTGCCCGACCTCACCTATGTTTTCGGCATGAGCTACACGGACCTACCGAAGCGGGCTCGCGTGAAACGTGTCGTCAAGAAACTCGCCCAAATCCGAGGGATCGTGACGGATGAGGCGACGCAGGCGCCCGTAGGAGGCGCCGTCATCAGCTTCGTGGATCCGCCGGACATACCGGCCGTGGCCAGCGATCCCGAGAAGGGGACGTACCTCGTGCAGAACCTCAAGCCGGGGGCCTACAGCATGAAGATCGAGCGGCCCGGGTACCACCCGCAGAACGCCGAGGCGGAGATCAAAGCCACTGAAACGGTTGAACTCAACATTCAGATCGCGAAGATTCCCGACATTGTCCTGGGTACGCTCGAAGGGCGCGTGGAAGATCCGAACGGGAATCCGCTCGTGGCGGTCATCACCGTGGATCGGGACCGGGGGCGAACGGGGACGAGTCCGGCCACAGGCCAGTTCTCAATCGCGCTTGAGGAAGGCGATCACTCGGTCATGGCCGAGAGCCAGGGGTTCAAACCTTACGTGAAAGACGTTGCGATTCAGACCGACAAGCCGACCCAGATCCTCATTGTCCTTGAGCCCAGGGAGAAAGTCCGCGTCACCCAGGACAAGATCGTCATCTATGAAAAGGTTAATTTCCGCACCGGGGCGGCGGACATTCTGCCTGTGTCGTATTCCATCCTGGATGCCGTGGTGGACGTCATGAAGAAGTATCCGCAGTTCCGCGTGCGCGTGGAAGGGCACACGGACAACGTGGGCGGCCGGAAACGGAATATTGAGCTCTCGCAGGATCGAGCGGAGGCCGTGACGAAGTACTTGGAGTCCAAGGGTGTGGATGAATCGCGCTTGGAAGCAAAGGGGTATGCGGATACGGTTCCCCTCGCCGACAACGAATCGGCGGAAGGGCGGAGCAAGAATCGCCGAGTGGAGTTTACGATTCTCGCCGGTCAATCCGCCCCGCCCGATTCCCGGCCTGCCGCCCCGGCAGCGCCTCCAACGACGCCCGCGCCGGGCGCCCCTTCTCCCGCGCCCACGCCATCGGCAACTCCGGCGGGCCCGGCGGCTCCATCAGGTCCGCTTGTGGAAATCGTAGATAAGAAACCCGTGGAGGCATTCTCTGTTCCGGGCGGACCGCTCACCGGCGGAAGTGTCGTCGGAACGGTGAAGCCGAAATCGAAAGTGCCGCTACTCGATCAGAAAGGTGACTGGCTCAAGGTGCGACTGCCCAACGGCCAGGAGGGCTGGATCAACAAGCGTTCGACGCGCCCGCTCGTCAGGTAGAAGTATACTTCCTAGTCGTCAAGAACAAGTTACAAGTAGCTGTAATCAGACAAATATCAATTCGTGCCATAGTACATATTGGTAAGTGTATATACTTATAAGTATTTGTAGTTTATTGGAATATTAGCATTGCATTGTTGTGTATATTATATATACATCATGCGTGTTCGATCGGCCGAAAGATCAATATGCGCATGGTATATAATGTAATTATAGATAATTACAGGCTTGGCGCGTGTTGATGTGGCATCCGCATTGCATTTATGTTCTTCATGAACATGAAGAGCTGGACGAAGGCAATCGGAATCGCGATGATGGCGGTGTCTCTCATGAACGCTTCGGAAGGCAGTTGCGGAGGCGGAACGACTCCGACCCCGACTCAGCCCAAGAATAAGTATCCGATCGTTTTCGTCCACGGCTTCGGCGGCTTCGATTTCCTCGCGGGTATTCCGTATTTCTACGGCGTCGAGAATCTTCTGAAGGCGCAGGGCTATCAGGTATTCATGACCGAAGAGAGTTCGTTCAACAGCGTTGAAGTTCGCGCGAAGCAGCTTTCCACGCAGGTCGAGAAGATCCTGGCGATCACGGGCGCCAAGAAAGTGCATCTGGTCGGACACAGCATGGGCGGGTTGGACATCCGGTACGCCGCCACGCTGCTTCTGGGGAAGGACAAAGTGGCGTCGGTGACGAGCATCGCAGCCCCCCACCACGGGACCAAGATCGCCGACCTCGCCTGGGAGGCCGTCCGATTTGGAAAATACACTCCGGTCCTCAACGCGTTCATCAGCAGCATCGGTGGAACAATCACGAACGGCCGGATCGATCTTCCGCAGGACGTGGTGACGGCGCTCTGGAACCTGACAAGCGACTTCACCGACGGCGGCGGCACCAACACCGGCGCCGCATTCAACGAGATTGTGAAAGACCTGCCCGGCGTGCCGTACTTTTCCTACGCGGGCGTGACGACGTTTCATTTGACCCTCGACCCCGCCGATATTCTCCTGGCAGGTACGTCAGTGATTTTCCTGCCGGAAAAGAGCGACGGGATGGTGGAGCAATCTTCGACCCACTGGGGCACGGTGGTGAGCGACAAGTTGCCGGCGAATCACTTGGACGAGACCAACCACCTGCTCGGCGACTCCGGCGAGTTCGATGCGGCGGGCTTCTACACGTCCCTCGCAAGCAAGCTGGCCACGACCGAAGCGTCCTTCTCCACGCTCATCGCTTCGAAGTAGGTTTCGAGGTCGAAACCGAGAGCAGCTATCGAGGCTTGGCCTCTATGGGAACTTAGAGCCTCTAGCAGAATGCGTAGGGGAGGGTCTTCAGACCCTCCCGACAAGAGGGAGCAACCAAGAGGGAGCACCTGAAGGTGCTCCCCTACGAGGAGGCAAGGACAAGAGTAGAGGCTCTTACGCCGGGACGGGAACGGGGAGTACGGCGACCCATTGATCGTAGGCCCGCTGCATCCGGTCCATGAACTCCGAAACGACCTTCTCGCAATGGGGCTGCATTTCGGATTGGAGCTTGAAATAGCCTCGCTCGAGATTGCGCATGCCTTCGGCGAGGTGTCCGGCGAGTCGAATCCGTTTTTCGGGAAGGCTGAGCTTGGAATCCCCGGCGAGATGATGAAGCGTTTCAGTCCATAGCTGAAGCGTACTCTCCATCCGGCCGATCCATCGGACGGACTTGATTTCCGCGTAGCTTCGATCCCGGACGTAGATGGCGCCCGCCAGCCCCGCTTTGCGGAGAGCGTGGACGGCCGTCCAACCGAGATCGAATTCCCACCAGTGTTCCGAGAATCGGGCCGACCGGGGGTAGCGGTGATGATTGTTGTGCAGCTCCTCACCCCCGGCCACGATTGCCCAAGGCCAGAGGTTGCGGCTGGCGTCGTCCGTGGGGTGATTGCGATAGCCGAAGTAATGCCCCACGCCGTTGATCAGGCTGTTGCCGAGGAAGGGATGCCAGAGAATTTGGATCAGCCACGCGATGAGACCGGGGAGCCACCCGAAAACCGCGCAGCAGATCGCGAGGAGAAGCAGGACGCCAACGATATTAAGAGGGGTGTAGATTCTTTTTTCGATCCAATCTTCCGGTGTTCCGCGGCCATATTTCTCGAGGACCTCCGGATCGCGGCTGGCGCGGCGGTAGTAGACCACGCCTCTCAAGAAAATGTTCCAGAACCCTTCCACCTTGGGGGAATGAGGATCGCCCTCGCGATCGACAAACGCGTGGTGCTTGCGGTGAACGGCGACCCACTCCTTCGTCACCATTCCCGTCGTGAGCCAGATCCAGAAGCGCATGAAATGAGCGGCGGCCGGATGGAGGTCCAAGGACCGGTGCGCCATGCACCGATGAAGAAAAACCGTTGCCGAAATGTTATTGAGCTGAGCGGAAATCAGCGCAGAAACGATCGCGGCCGTCCAATGGTCGCCGTTGAACATCTAGGAGTCATCCTACCCCATTCAGCCAATGTGGACAAGGGCAGTCCACTTGCGCCGATCCGAGGATAGGGATGCTTCGTTGATTGTCGCCGGGACGGCTTGGGGCTTTTGGCAGGGCATCGGTTCGAGCGTGGCGGCCGACGCGAAGAATCGTCAGATTGCCGGGGCGAGCTTCGTGGGTACATCGACCGCCGGTTTGATTTCGATGGGCGCGGCCCTCAGGCTGGATGTACCGCCGATGAAAACGGCGCTTGCCGTGAGCGGTGGATTTTGGGGGGGCGTGGATTCCGTTTTGGGGCGGAATCGCGGGGGAACTGTCTTCGCGTCGAATTACGACGCTATGCCTCGCGGGAAGTGACATCGGCTTAGTGGGTGCTTCGTTGGCGATGGCCGGCAGCGAAAGATCGGTGCGGGGGCTTCAAATCATGAATGTTGGGGGCTTGTCGGGCGCTGCGTTGGGAAGCGTAGTTGCGGGAATCGCCACTGTCCGGGCGAAGCCGGTGGCGGCCGCGACATCCATTGGAAGCGGAGCGGGATTGTTCATCGGCGCGATTGTGGCCGGCGCCACCGAGGGGCAAGGTAGGGATTCTGACGACGGGAGAATCGAGTTTTGGCGACGGAGGGGCCATTCGCTCTGGAACCACGTGGGCTATTTCCCGGTCTATGAGCCGGATTGGAATGGATCCGGCCGGCCGATGCTTGGCTTCAGCGCGTTCGCCAGTATGGGGAAGTAGCCGTTTGCCATCGGTTCCGCGCCACCTGCCGCCTGGCGAAGCACCCAGTCGGATTCCGCTGATTTAGGTATTGAGAGCGTCTAACAGAATGCGAAGGGGAGGGTCTTCAGACCCTCCCGACAGGAGGGAGCAACCAAGAGGGAGCACCTGAAGGTGCTCCCCTACGAGGAGGCAAGGACAGGAGGGAGCATCTGAAGATGCTCCCCTACGAATCGGCATTCCGTTAGACGCTCTCAATGCCACGCCTGACCTTCGGCCTACTCGTACGACCTATCTGTGGCGGCGGCGCGCGCGGAACCTGGACCGCCCGAAACGGCCATGGAACCCGCCGCCGGGGCTTTTCCCCGGCTCAGGCTGTCGCGGGTGGCTTGGCGCGTGGGACGGCTGCGCCGCGTGGAGGGGCTTCCCGCCGGGGTGACCGGGGGCGCGCCTAGGTGGGTGCGTTGGATGGGCCGCGCGCGCGGGGGCGGCGGACTGCTTGGCGGAATAATCGAACCCCTCGATCTTTCGGCGCTCGAGGCGTGCGCCCAGCGCTCGCTCGATGTCGCGCACCATGGACTCGTCCTGATGGGTCACCAGCGTGAAGGCATCGCCGGTCTTTGCGGCGCGGCCCGTGCGACCGATGCGGTGGGTGTAGGCATCGGTCGTGTCGGGAACGTCGAAATTGATCACGTGCGTAATCTGGGAGATGTCGATGCCGCGCGAGGCGATGTCGGTGGCGACGAGGATATTGTAGCGACCCTCCCGGAAGCCATCGAGCGCGGCCTTTCGCCGGTTCTGCGAGAGATTACCCTGCAAGCAGGCAACCTCCCGGCCCTTGTCCTGAAGATTCCTTGCCAGACGCTTGGCGCGGTGCTTGGTGCGAGTGAAAACCAGCACGGACGACCCGGCGGTCTGCTCCAGCAGCCTCGCCAGCAGCGCGGGCTTCAGGTGCTCGACCACCGGGTAAAGGGCGTGGGAAACCGTCGCCAGTGGCACGGTATGGTCGACTTGGACGGTGACCGGTTGGCGGAGGATCTCGTGCGCGAGCCGGCGGATGTCGTCCGGCATCGTGGCCGAGAAGAGCAACGTCTGCCGATTGGCCGGGAGTTGCTTGAGGATTCGGCGGATGTCGGGCAGGAAGCCCATGTCAAACATGCGGTCGGCTTCATCGATCACGAGGACATCCAGGTGCGATGGCTTGAAGGCACCGTGCTGCATATGGTCGAGCAGGCGCCCCGGGCAGGCCACGACGATTTCGACGCCGTTCCCGAGGCCGGTGACCTGGGGGCCGGCGCCGACCCCGCCGTACACCGTCAGGCTGCGCAGTCCCGTCTGCCGGCCGAGCTCGCGAAAAACATCCGCGATCTGGTCGGCCAGCTCGCGCGTTGGCGCGAGGATCAGCGCCCGGGTGACGCCGCGCGGGCCCGTAAGCAGGTGCTGAAGTATGGGGAGGGCGAAGGCCGCGGTCTTTCCGGTCCCCGTCTGCGCCAGGCCCATGACGTCGCGGCCCTGGAGGATGGGTGCGATGGATTGCAGCTGGATGGGCGTCGGTTTGGAATAGCCCAGCGCGCGGATGCCCGCAACGATCCTGGGATCGAAGTCAAAAGAAGAGAAGCTCATGGTGTCACCCTTTCTATCTGTACGCGACCGGGAATTCCCGCATCAGCGAGCAAACGGCTTGTCCACGATGGGACTTGTCGGCGGCCTTGCAGAGGTGGGAGCGCCCTCGGCCGCTGTCTATTGTCTAACACATTCGGAGGCGGCCAACCCAACGTCGGCATGGCCATCCGCTAACCGTCATAGTATTATTTTGGAAACTTCTCAAACGAAGCGCTGATGGAGTACACTGTCCGGGCTCATGATTCACTGCGGCCCAGATCCTGACGATGTCATGATTGATGGCAGATATACATCTTTGACCTTATGAAGCCCCGTTCCGAAATCCGCACGATCGCCTTTGTAGGGAACTACCTGCCCCGGCTCTGCGGTATCGCCACCTTCACAACGGATTTGTGCACGTCCGTGACGGCCCAGTTCCCGAAGGTACAGTGCTTCGCCGTGCCCGTGAACGACATCGAGGGGGGCTACGACTACCCCCACGATGTCCGTTTTGAAATTGAGGAGCAGAACTTGGCCTCGTATCGGCGGGCGGCGGATTTTTTGGGTATCAGCGACGTGGATGTGCTTTGTGTCCAACATGAGTACGGTATTTACGGAGGACCGGCGGGCGGGTACCTTCTAGCGCTCCTGCGCGAAGTGGATCTGCCTATCGTCACCACGCTCCACACCGTGCTCAAAGGACCCAACGCCGATCAAAAACGGGTGATGCAGGAACTGATCCAGCTCTCCACCCGCGTGGTGGTGATGTCCCATAAGGCGGAGGAATTCCTGAAGGGAGTTTACCATGCCCCCGCCGCCAAAATAGACATGATTCCCCACGGCATTCCCGAGACCTCTTTTGTGGATTCCGCTTTCTACAAGGATCTCTTCGGCGTGGAAGGCAAGCAGGTTCTCTTGACGTTCGGTCTGCTTTCTCCCAACAAGGGAATTGAGAACATGCTTAACGCCCTTCCCAAGATCGTGGCGGAACGCCCCGACGTGGTTTACATCATCTTGGGAGCCACCCATCCGCACCTTTTGCGGGAGACGGGCGAGTCCTACCGCCTGGGCCTGGAATTGCTGGCCGAAAAGAACGGCGTCAAGAAGAATGTGATCTTTTACAACCGCTTCGTGGATTTGGCCGAGCTCAAGGAGTTCATCGGCGCTGCGGACATCTACGTCACCCCCTATTTGGACGAAACCCAGATCGTGTCCGGGACTCTGGCCTATTGTTTCGGCGCGGGCAAGGCGGTGGTGTCCACTCCCTATTGGTACGCACGGGAGCTCTTGGCTGATCATCGGGGGGTATTGGTGCCCTTCAACGATCCGGGCGCCATCGCCCGGGAGGTGGTGGGGCTTTTGTCGGACGATACCCGGCGCAACGCCCTGCGCAAGAACGCATACAAAATGGGGCGGGAGATGGTGTGGGGCAACGTGGCCTGTTCCTACATGCAGGTTTTTGAGAAGGCCCGGAATGAACGGGCCGGCTTGACCCGAAAGCTTTTCACGGTGAAGACGCTGGACAAGCAGCTCACAGGGCTGCCCGAAATGAAGTTGGACCACCTCTACCGGATGACCGACTCCACCGGCCTCTTTCAGCACGCCATCGCGGCGGTGCCGAACTTCCACACCGGGTACTGTACCGACGATAATGCCCGCGCCCTGATTTTGACGGTTCTTCTGGAGGAGTTGGGGATGGATTCCTCCCGTCTCTTGGACGCCGCCACCACCTACGCTGCCTTCCTGCAATACGCCTTCGACCCGAAGCTGAAGCGTTTTCGGAACATCATGGGATTCAACCGGTCATGGAAGGATGAAACCATATCCGAGGACTGTTGCGGCCGCGCGCTGGCGGCCCTGGGAACCTGCGTGGGCCGATCAAGAAACTCCGGCTTTCAAGTCCTGGCGGGACAGGTCTTCGCACAGGCGCTCTCTCCTGTGACGGGATTCAGCTCGCCCCGGGCTTGGGCGATGGCCTTGATCGGCGCCCACGAATACCTGCGACGATTTAACGGAGACCGGCAGGTCAGCCAGCTCCGGGACGCCCTCACCGACCTTCTGATGGGTCTCTACCATCGCACCGCCACCCCCGAGTGGCCTTGGTTCGAGGACTCGGTGACTTATATGAACGCCGGGCTTCCCCACGCGCTGATTTTGAGCGGAAGGGAAACCTCCCGTGCCGACGTGCTCGAGATGGGCCTGAATACCCTGCGCTGGCTCACCAAGATCCAGACCTCCGAAGGGGGCTATCTGCGGCCCATCGGCTCCAACGGTTTTTATAAACGCGGTGGCGAGCGGGCGAATTTCGACCAGCAACCCATCGAGGCTCAGGCCATGGTGTCCGCCTGTTTGGAGGCTTACCGATGCACCTCGGATGACTATTGGTTCAGCCAGGCGCGCCGCGCCTTCGACTGGTTCTTGGGACGCAACGACTTGGGCCTTTTCCTCTACGACCCCAATACGGGCGGATGCCGGGACGGGCTCCACGTGGACCGCGTGAACCAGAACCAGGGGGCCGAATCCACCCTGGCGTTCCTCGTTTCTCTGGCGGAGATGCAGCGGGTGCACAACGAACTGGCCGCCTTCAAGAACTCGCCGCCCTCTTGAATGAAACGGTCCTCCCTCAAACAAACACCCATCCACATCCGCCGGACGGAGATCCGGTTGGCCCCGGACCAAAACCGGGTAGTCCTGCGGCCTCTGGGGTTCGCCTCCGATGAGGAATACGTCAGGATCATCCGTCGGGCGCAGGCGCTTCCGGAGCAGGATGTCCAGCGCGTTCTTGATCGGGTCCTGCAGGAGTTTTCCTCCCGCCATCGGTGGCTGATCAAGCGCCTCTTGGCGAGGTTTCACCACCTGGAACATTTCCTGCCCCCGGGAGGCGACATCTCGGAAGCGCGAAAACTGCTGATCGGCTCCTACTTCATGTTTGAATATTCGGCCGAGTCCGCGGCGCTCTTCAACCCATCCATCCTTCACCATCCCGACCAATCGGGGCTGCCCAAGGGAAGTCTGCGCTTCCTTCTGAGCCTTCGGTCGACGGGGGAGGGTCACGTATCTTCCATTTCTTTCCGCAGCGGCGTTATTGACGCGCACAACGGCATTTCCGTGGACCCGGCATCGCGTTTCTTGACCGAGCCCGAGCTCATTGAGAACCCGGCTTATCACAAAGTTCTCTTTGGGCGGAAGATCGCGGAAATGGGCTTGGCCGGCGAATGGGCGGAACGCGTGATGGGCCGCCTGGGAGACTTTTTCACCCTCAAAGAACTCAAGCATGGCCTCAAGGAGGTGCTTCAAGAAACGGCCCCCGGCCAAAAAATCGGGGACGACAACACCGCCAAAGGCCTGTGGCTTTTGGCGCAGTCCAACTACGACATTCGGTTTCCGCCGGACCAGGAGCTCTCCGAAAGGATCATTTTTCCCGTCACTCCCATTCAAAGCAACGGCATCGAGGACGTGCGTCTGACGGCGCATCGAGCCGAAGGGGGAAACACGGTTTATTACGCCACCTATACCGCCTACGACGGCCGCAACGTGCTTCCCCAGCTCTTTGAAACGGAGGATTTCCTGCACTTCAAGTTCGCCACGCTCAACGGCCCCGGGGTGCAGAACAAAGGGATGGCCCTCTTCCCGCGCAAGATCAAAGGCCTCTTCGCCATGCTCTCGCGCCAGGACGGCGAGAATGTTTTCCTGATGTATTCCGACAACGTGCATTTTTGGAACGAGTCTCAGCTCATCCTCTCACCCGCTCACCCCTGGGAATTCGTGAAGATGGGCAACTGCGGGTCTCCCATCGAGACGGAGGCGGGCTGGTTGGTGCTGAGCCACGGGGTTGGGCCCATGCGGAAGTACTGTCTCGGCGCTTTCTTGCTGGACCGGAATGATCCTTCCAAGGTGATCGGCCGGCTGCGGAAGCCCTTGATGTCCCCCGAAGGGACCGAACGGGAGGGGTACGTTCCCAATGTCCTCTATACCTGCGGAGCGCTTGTGCGCGGCGATCAGCTTATCCTGCCCTACGGCATGTCGGACCGCGTGACCGGATTCGCCATCATTCCCATGGATGAAATCATGGCCCCCATGGCTTGAAGGGCAGTCCCGATGACTCATAGGGGATTTCGAGAGAAGCAAGGGCGCCAGGCATGATTCCGGACCCGCTTGAAAGGGAACGGAATACCATCGGGCGAGCCCATCTCACGGAGGTGAATGGAACATCCATCTCGTGGGGTGAGATGGGAAAGGGCGACTCGCTGATTCTCCTTCACGGCATTTAGGACTCCCATCGAACGTGGCGAAGGTGCGCGCCCCTTCTCGCCCGGCATTTCCGAGTCCTGATGCCCGATCTGGCGGGCCACGGCTATTCCGGCAGGCCGGACGCCCCGTACACGCTTTCATGGCACGCCCGCATCCTCATCCAGTGGATGCGTAAGCTGAGCATGCCACGGGCGCACGTGGCAGGGCATTCCTACGGCGGGGGCGTGGCCCAATGGATGCTTTTGGAGGACCGGAAACGCGTGCGCCGCCTGGCGCTTGTCTGCTCGGGAGGGCTTGGTCGGGAGGTGGCGGTCGGGATGCGCCTCGCCTCGTTTCCGTTATTCGGTCCTCTTACTCGCTCCGGTGCTGATGAAATTCGGCTCGCGCATGTGCCATGGGGTCAAGTCTTGACTTGATACTTCTCAGGTTCGCCGATGAAGCAAGTTGTGCCAAGTCAAGACTTGACCCCTTGCCCTTGCCCCCGGCGAGAAAGGAAGAAGGCGAGGAGCAAGACGGAGGGGAGGAGGGTGCTCCAGGGGTCGGTGGGAGAGCCGGGGAGGACGGCGCAGCCGCAGGTCATGCCGGCTTCGGAGGAGTCGGACTTGTACTCGACGGTGAAATGGTACTGGGTGAATTCCTTATTGTCCGCTTCATCGGTGGCGCGGACGAGGAGGTCATGCGCGCTGCCTTGTTCGAGCCCGCTCAGTTCTACGAGGCCGTCCTGCGGCAGGGCTTGATACGCGGCCCCGTCGAGGCTCCATTCCGCATTGATGTCGCTCCGTTCGGATACATAGTCTGTGACATGGGCGGTGAGGCGGACGAGGTCTTTCCCTGGATAGGCGGGGCCGATGACGCGGATGACGGGGGGTTGGGAATCGACTGCATATTTCAGGACGGCCGGTGTGGAGTCGATGTTGCGATCGGTGTCGATTCCCTGGACTTCCAAGGTGTGCCGACCTTCGATCTGCGGACCGAGGTGGAGGTCGGGATCAGCGGAGAAGATCTGCCAGGGCATGTCGTCGACGCGCCAGGTGTATTTGGCCGACGTGTCCCGATCGTCTTCATAGAGCACATAGACGACGCCGCCCGCCGGGGAGATGCCGTTGGCCACGGTCTGCTTGGGGTCGAGGTTGATGAATTCCTGGGCGGGGCCGCTTTTTGAGAGGGCGATGAAGGTTTTCGGCGCGGCGGGGCTGTCGGCCACGGTGGAGCCGGCGCCCATGCGGGCCGGGGCGAAGAGGGCGAATCCGCCGCCGCTGCTCTCCGGGGAGCAGGTGGTGAGGCAATCGCCCTTGGACAGGGCATCTCCCGAGAACATCGACTCTCCGAGTCCGGCCGAGCAGACTTTGTCTCCGGCGAAGCAGTCGGTCGTGCAGTGGAAGTCCGTGCGCCCATCCGTGCACGTGCCGTCTTTGGCCTCGCACCCTTCGCAGGACTTGTTGCCACAACAGGGTGGGGCGCCGCAGTCTGAGCAGCCGCAGTTCGTGGCGGTTCCCGTGCACTCGCCCTTTTCATTGGCGGTGTAGACCTTCGAGCCGCACTCCGTGTATTTCTCGCCCTGACCCATCTGGCAAATTCCGTCGCCGCATTTGCAGTCTTCGCTGGGTCCGTACCACTTGGCCTCTTCGCCGGGCGCACAGTACTGGCTGTTGCGCGTGGCGCAGTCGTCAGGGCAGTTCAGCTCCGTTTCGCCGATGTTGAGTTGGCACGTGCCGTCATCGTTGCATACGTCGGAGGGGATGAGGTCCGTTCCGAGCAGGCCGATGATGTCGAACTGTTTGAAACGGGCGTAGACGGTAAAGTAGTCTTTGGCGCCGTTGCCATCGGCGTCTGAGCCCTCGGTGCCTTCGTTTTTCGTCATCGGTTCCGGCCCCATGTGGAGGAACTTGAACTTGATGCCGGGGATGGAGAACTTTGTCTTCACGTCCGCGTAGAGGGACATTTCGAGCATTTCGCCGAGGAGTTCGGCGATGCCGCTCGTGAGGCGTTTGCCGCTGTCCGTCAGCGTCTTCCCGGGCTCCACATCGAGATACTGGATGCTGTCGACGTCCAGCTTGGAATCGAAGTAGAGCGAGATGCAGGCGTCATCGTCGTCCGTGAGGTCGTTGTCGTCGAGCCCGAGGCAGGCGACGCCATCTTTGAAATCGGACTTGGCGCATTTGGCGCAGTCGGCGATTTCGCCGTACTCGTTGTCCGCGCAGCCGTATTCGAATCCGATCGGGCAGCAGGTGGGGGAGTTGGCGGAGTCGGTGCAATCCTTGCCGCTGACGGTCTTTGAGGGCGTGCAGGCCGGATCGGAGTTGGAGCTGTCGAAATCCGAGTTCGGGCAGAAGCCTTCGCCGGTGAAGTAATCCACGGAGACTTGGTATGCCATTCGGGTCCGCAGGGACATGAGCCGTTGCTCGGTGCCGTCCAGGTTTTTCAGGATGAAGTCGACGTCGAAGTTGGGGAGGGAGAATTCGAAATCGGTCCGGCAATCCTGGGGGCAACTGTCTTTCGTTTCGTTCGAGTTGCACACGAAGTCGGGGCAGGTTCCGGCGGTGGTGGAGGTTTTCCAGCGGGGGTTGCCGATCTTGACATCCGGTGTGCCTCTCGGGATGGTGCGGAGGATGACGGGCTGGCTGGCTCCGCCTTCGGTCTGGAAATTCTTGAAGGCCGGGAAGAGCGTTTCGAGCGAGCCGAGAGTGAAGGCGAAGGAGGCCGGGTTCGCGATGCTGGTGATATCGAAGCCGTCGAGGAGGCTCGACGCTTCGGTGGAAGAGGTCGAACCGTCCGTGGATTCGGGCGCGGCCGGCGGGGGGATCTGCATGCAGAAGCTGCCGGAGACGTAGAGTTGGTAGAAGATCCAGCGGAGGAGTTCCTGCGAGATGCCGAAAGCCATGTGGTAATTGGTGCCGTTGAATTTTCGGTATTCGAATTTCACCGCCGTGGCCGTCTGGGGGTTGGGCGGGCTGGTCTTATCGATGGACTCGAAGCACTCGGAGCTCTTGAGTTGGGAGAGATCCGTGGTGATCGGCTTCATGCCGAAGTCGAATGGCAGGAGGAAGCCGTTGTTGTCGATGTCCAAGTGGGGATAGAAGGCCATGCCGACGAGCGAATTGCCGCCGCCCTGGACGCCGTAGTAGCGCGCGGAGTTGGGGTTGCACTCGGCCGTACACCATTTGGGATCTTCCGCACCGCCGCAGGTGGGATCGCCCGTAGCAGGAATCGTGCCTTGCGGGATGGCCGTGGGTTGGACCCAACTGGTCATGAGGGCCATGACGTCGATGGGGAGGGAGCCTTCGAGCATGCCTTTGACTTGATCCATGAGGGGGCCCGCCAGTTGACCGATGAACAGGCCCTTGAAGGCGTTGATGAGTGCGCTCAGGAGGAAAGTGCAAATCTCTTTGATGATGGGGACTCCGCACAGGCCGCCCAATTCCAGCGTGATCTTGCCCGCGTCGATGCCGCTGTTATCGAGGCCCTTGGTTGTATCCACCCCCAGGTCGATGCTGAGAATGCTCGGATAGGGAGAGAGGTCGGTGCGCTTCACCGGGTCGAGCTTCAGGTACAGGGTGAGGTATTCGATCGTGGCCCTCCCGCGCTCGAAGCCGAACCCGTCTATCTTGAGCTCGGCGATCATATTGTCGATACGGATATTGATATTCATCGTGTCGTTTGCCGTGTCAATGGGCAGAGTGGGTGTCATCGAGGAGTAGTCCATGATCTTCCCCATGCAGAATTGCGTGTCGGACGGATTGCAGACGCAATTAGCGTCTCCTGTGCTGTTGGCCGGGCAGGTGTGGCCGTTCTGGTCCGGGTAGGTGTCCTTCAGCCAGATCTTGACTCCGAGCATATCCGCCACGGGGTCCGTGGGCATGCTTGTGTTGATGATCCACTTGATGAGGTCGGATTTCATGAGGTCCAAGATTTGAACCTTGATTTTTTCGAAGCCCGTGTCCGTATCGGCGCCGGAGGGATCGGCGGTGAGCCTGAACGGGATCGCTTCCGTGTTGAGGAACGGAGCGGGGTTGCAGGTGGCCGGATCGTGTCCGAACTTATCGGCGCAGGCGCCGCCTTTGGTCGGATGGGGAATCGGCGAGAGCGGGATTTTGGTGTCTTCATCAACGAAGGACTTTCCCGACTTGGGGGGGAGTGCGGCGCCGCAGCCTCCGCAGCCGGCGCCCTCGGAGCAGGCGGCGAGCGCGAGCATGGCGAGGATGAAGGCGCCTTGGGCGATTCGTTTGGGGGTGAGAAAGCGCGGGCTAAAGCCCGCGGCTACCGAGGTCTCCACGAACGTCCTGATCGTCCTTTCTTCGCCTGTTGCTTTGTCACTTGTCACATGTCACCTCAGAAGACGTCGGTTACGAAGGGGTTGAGGAGCCGGAGGAGGAGGCGCCGTTGGAGGCTTGTATCCGGCAACTGATCGAAACCTTCGTAGGCGATTCCGATGACCCAGCCTTCGAGGGCGGATTCGGAGTATGTGAACGAGGCCATGGAGGACCACAGGCCGACGATTTTGGGGGTATCCAGCGACTGGATGGCCCACGAGAACGCCTCGGCGGCTCCCGGGTCGGCGACTTGGACGGCCAGTTTGAGGTCTCCGGTGGCGCCATCCCGGTAGGAGATGAGCGGACGCTGGTTGGGTCCCATGGCGATGGTGCTCTCGAGACCGGTTCCCGGATCGATGCCGTCTTCCACGATCTGGCCGACCCATTCTTCGAGGAGAACTTCGCCTTCCGACTGGCTGAATTCGGTGAGGTTTTCTTCGCTGACCAGCACGAGATTCGCGGGCCGGCCATCTCCAATGGGAGCCACTTCCTCCCTGACTTGCAATGTTCCGCGGTCGAAGTTCTTGATGCGGCGGAAGCGCGGGTACCACCGTTTCAGGTTCGCATCGTAGACGATGTATTTCAGATCGCCGGCGAGCGCATCGGTGTAGCTGATGTGGAGGCGGCCGCGGTGATCCACGGTCACGGAGGCCCATCGGCCGACGTCGCTTGGCGTGCCGTCGCCCGGACTTTGGGGGCCGGCTTGGAGATCGTCAAGGGTCGTGATTTCCCATTCGCCGCCCACCACGGGTTTTTGGGCGAGTTTGAGATCGCCGTTGGGCTGACCGCCGCCCTCGCGGTTGGGATCGTAGTAGACGATGTACACGGTGTCCGGCTGGTGTTCGGCATCGGCTGCCGAGATGGCGATGGAGGTTTTGCTCGGATCATCGCCGCGGGCGAGTTGGTTGGGATCGAGGAGGACTCCGGCGACAGGCGGTTTGTCGCCATCCACCGCGGGATCCCATTCGCCGCCTTCCTCGGGCCGTTGCCGGTCCCACCGGAGGTACTTTACCGCCCCTTTCCGGGTGGGGTCGAACGAGACATAGGCGGCATGGATGCTGCCCGATTCGTCCAGCACGGCGGAGATCCACTGGCCGACGTTTCGTGATTCGGAGTCGAGGGTCACGATCTTGTGTTCCCAGACGCCGTCTTTCCGCTTGGTGGAGCCCCAGGCATATTTGATCTGCTTGTTGTCGTCGTCGTAGTACACGATGTGGGGTCGGCCGGTTGGGTCCACGTTGAGGGCGTTCCATTTTCCCATGCCATCGCCCTCTTTGTGGGTTCCCTTGTCTACGGGCTGGCCCTTGACGGTCCGTTTCTGGCCGGTGGGAAGTCCGAACTGGTCCACCTCGTCGAATTCGACGGTGGGGATCCACTTGCCCGCGCCTTCGGCCGTCTTGGCGAAGTAGATGTATTTGAGCCCCTTCTCCTTGAGATCGTAGTAGGTGAGATGGGGCATGCCGCGCACGTCGAACTTGAGGGAGGCGCCGATGCCGGCGTCCGAGGAGTCATCGACGACGATGGAAGGGACGGGCAGCGGGCGGACGGAGTCGTGGCTGCCGGCGCGGCCGCACGCGGCGATACACGCCGCCGAGGCGGCGAGCATCGCCGCATTTGAGATTTGAGATTTGAAATTTGAAATTTTCATCAGGTGCCCAGCTTCTCGAAGTATCGGAAGAGCAGGGTATGTTTCCGACTGCCCGTTTCGAGGATCTCGTAGCCTTGGTAGGCAATTCCCACTTTGAAATCTTCGGGCGTTTTTCCAGGGATCGTGCGGAGCGAGGACCAGATGCCCACGGTTTTCACATTGTCCAGTGGAACGGTGGCCCAGGCGTGTCCGGTGGGCGAGGGTGTGAGTGAATCCTGGAAGGCGATCTTGAGATCGCCCGTGGTGCCATCGCGGTAGGACAGGATCGCGCGGTTGAAGGGATCCAGCGTCATGGCTGCGCCCACCCCCGTGCCTGCTCCGGAGCCGTTGTCCACGATCTCGCCGGCCCATTCTTCGAGAACGGTCGTGCCTGTGCCGGACACATCGCTCATCGGCAGTTCGCTGACTACGCGGATGTCCGGTGTGCCGTCTTCCTTCGGCGGGAGTTCCACCTGGAGCTGGTTCTTCCCGACGTCGAAGTTCTTTACCCGCCTGTAGCGCGGGTACCACAGGCTGGTGGAGGGGTTGTACAAGATCTGTTTGAGGTCTTTGTTCGTCTCGTCGGCATACGCGATGTGGAGGATGCCTTTCGAGTCGATCTCGGCGGCGGTCCACGTGCCGACGTTGTCTTGGTGCGTATCTCCGCCCACGGTCTTGTCCGTGCTGCCCGGTACTTTGCTCGGCGGCAGATCGTCCAGGATTTGTACGGCAAACGGCGATCCGGAGGGCGCCGAGATGTTTCGACGGGCGAGTCGGAGGTCGCCGTCCGAGGATGAATAGTAGACGACAAAGACATCCTGTTTGGAGAGGGCGATGGCGGTGCGCGAACCCTCGGCGGTGGCGAGCGGTTTCCCTACGGGCTCCGTGCCGGGAAAGTTTCCGAGGTCGACCAGATCGATGGTCTCGATTCGGGGCCGGTCTTTCTGCGATTCCTCGTCCCACGAGCGGTTCCATCGGAGGTACTTCACTTTTTTGAACTGGCCGTCCGTGTAGGCCACATGGATGTTCTGGGGGGTTGCGTCGTCCATCGCGGCCGTGAGCCATCTGCCGACGATTGCGCCTTCGGAGTCCAGGAAGACTTTCTTGAAGACCCAGGAGCCGTCGCCCGCTTGGCCGATGGCCCAGGCGTACTTGAGCTGGCGGGTGTCCCCGTCGTAGTAGACGATGTGGGGCCGATCTTCTCGGTCCAGCACGAGCCAGTTCCAATAGCCCACGCCTTTCCCGGAGCGCGGACCCATGTCCACGATTTGCCCGCGGATGATCGTCAGATCGTTCTCCAGTTTTCCGCAGTCCTTGTAGTTCGGCTCGGCCGTTTTGACTTGAGGCTGCCAGTTGAACCGGCCCGGCTCCACTTGGACGCCTTCGATGTATTTCAGGGCCTTGCAGCCGGCGTCGTAGTAGCTGATGTGGGCGTTTTTCTTGGAGTCGAATTTGAGGGAGGGGGCGATGCCTGCGTCCGAGGTGTTGTCGATCACGGAGCCCGGTGTGAAGGGAATGCGGAAACTGTCCTCGCCGCCGGAGCGGCCGCAGGCGGCAGCGAAGGCTGCCGCCGTGATGAGTGATGAGTAATGTGTGAAGCGACGGATCATGCCAAGAGCCATCAGAGTGCCCTCCCGCTCATGCTTCGACGGCGCTCAGCACGAGCGGAAAAAAGCCGTTCGCCCTTGGCCTGTCGAAGGGTGAACGCGGCGTTGGCCCTCCAAAGCCTACCAACCAAGTTTCCTCCGAGAGAGCCAGAGGAGGGGTGCGATCAGGAGAAGGACGGCAGAGCCCATGGGCGCTGATGATCCGAAGGGGATGGACGCGCAGGCGCCTCCGCCCCCTGGCGCGTCTTCCTGCACGCGGAACGGGTGGGAGATTTCGCTGACGTTTTCCGCGTCGTCCTTGGCGCGCAGCTTCAGCTCATGGTCGCCGAGGGCGAGATCACGGAACTTGAGATCGCGCCGATCGGAGAACTCGCTCCAGGCATTCCGATCCAGACTGTAGGAGACCAGAATCTTCTCTTCCGGCGTCTGGACATCGTTGACGGATACGGTGAACTTGGGACTTTCCCGCACGATCGTATTCTGGGTGCCCAGGAGGCGGATGTCCGGTCCCGCGGAGTCGACGCGGAAGTAGAGTGTGGCGGGCGAGGCATCGACGATGTTGTCCGCCGAGCGCGACTTGATTTCCAGGCGGTGGAGACCTTCGTACAGGCCGGGGAGCATGGCGTAGCGGTCGCCCGTGTAGATGTGCCACGGGCCGAAATCGAGCTTCCACGAGAAATCCTTGGCGCCGTTCTCACCCGCGAAATCGAGGACGGAGTCGAACGTGGTGATTCCCGCTTTCTTGGTTTCCAAGGCGTTCAGGACCAGCCGATCGCCGAAACGCCCGTCGGTGAGTTGGACGAAGGTGTCCGGCTCGAGGGCCGCGTAGTCGGGAATCGGTTGTTGGCGCGCTGGAGCGGCGCTGGGGCAGGTCGGATTCGGGAGTGTGGCGCAGACGGTGTCGCCGGAGGGCGGCTTCGCGCAGTACTTGGCGCGAACCGTGCTGCACGTGCCGGCCTGCGGGCAGAGGCTGCAGAGCTGGGCGAGAATCGGCTTGCACATGCCGTCCATGGCCTTCGCGGGATCGGCTTCGCAGAGAAAGCCCGTCACGAGATTCCAGAGGTCCTTCGGTCCGATGATGTCCGGGTCCGTGTCGGCGTCGTTCTCGCTGTCCAGCAGGTTGAGGCCGATGCCGAGGTAGTCGCCTTTGTCCTGGTCGTCCGCCACGGTGTTGCCCCGATCGTCCGTGATGGGGAAGGGATCTTTATCATCGCCCATCGGATCGATGATGAGGTCGAACATCGGGAGCGTCATGCCCAGGAGTTCGTTGGGGTTCACTTCGATCTCTCCCACGAGACCCGCCACGACGCCGATGAGGAGGCCGAAGAGATCGGAGACAAACTGGTGGGGCGGTTTTTTGGCTTTGTCGAACACTTCCGTGTTGAAGGTGAACGCCTTGATGTCCGGGGCGTTCTCGATGCCGATGCCGAGGACCATCGTCCAGCTCGGGTTTCCCTGACTGTCCTTGATGGGTTGCCCCTGATCGTTCTTCACTTTGCGGGTTACGTCGATGCCGACGCCGAGATCCATTCCGAGGTCGACTTCGGCGGCCGTCTGGTAATTCTTGGCGCGGTCCACGTCTACTTGGATTCCGAATCCCAGATGGGGGATGCGGGCGAGGATGTCCGATTGGATTTCTTTCCCGTTGGCGCTGAGGATCTTGCCGCCGATCAACAGCGTCGGAGTGTCTTCAAGCTGAACGTAGCGGCCGTCTTTCGGATCGACGAGTTTTGGAGCGATGCTGAACTTCACTTCGGCGTTGGGGAAGGCCTTGGACAGGTCGCCCCAGAGGAACCCGATCTTGTCCGTGTTGAAGAAGTCCGCCGGGTTGATGCCCCCCAGGCTGCTGGAGTCGCTGCCGAGGGATCCCATCAGGGTCGAAACGAGAGCCGCATCGATCCCGATGCAGGCCACGCCGGAGGTGAGCGCGTTGTACATGACGGCGCTGAGGACGTCTTGGTGGAGACCGATGCCGAGCATCTGGTTGGAGAAGATGAGCGGTGTGATCTCGGTGATGATGGGAGCGGCGGAGGGCGGCCGCAGGACGCAGTTGAACTCCTTCGGATAGTCGAGCCCGATGCCCAGACCGCCCTTGAGCTCGACGCCGCCCTTCTCGGTTTTGGGATCGCAGAATCCGGAGTTCTTCCCGTTGCAATCCGCGAGGAAATCGAAGTTGAAGCCGAGGTTGAGCGTGATGCACCCTTTGGTGAGAGGGTGTTCGATGCCGCCGGAGGCCGAGCAGGTGGAGGCGGTGGACGTGGTGGACGAGCTGCCGCCGAGGCCGGGAATGAGGCTGCTGCCGCTGCCGCCCGTGAGGCCGGCCAGGAGGCTGGAGGCATCCATGATCGGCGTGGGCCCGAAGTACTTGGCCACGGCCTTGTCGAACTCGTTGGTGAGTTCCAGCTTGAGGTTCAGCTCGAGGAAGGGCAGGAGGCTGGCGAACTTCTTCGAGAGGGCATCGGGGTTGCTCGGAAGCTCCAGTTTAATGTTGAAGCCGGTCCCCATTTTCACGTACGGGAGTTCCAAGGCGAGGCTGGTGCCGGGGTTGAGCGGCCGGAGCGGTTCGCCGTTTGCGTCGGCGGATACGGGATCTCCGCCGAGGGGACGGAGGGCAAGCGAGAGAGTGAGATTGGGGATGTTGCCCTTGGCGTTAACCGTGACGAATTTGGCCGGATCGGCGACGTATTGGCTTGGATCGGTCGGATCGGGTTTGGGGCCTCCGCCTTCCTGGACGGCGCAATCCGCCTCACCGGTGCGCGTGGGGGCGCGGAACTTGAAGTCGGCCGACATGGGGGCGAGGTCCACCACCACGGCGAGGGCCTTCTTGTCCATGTCCGGCTTGAAGCCGAGTTCGCGCACGGTGTAGTCGAGGGACTTGCCGTCGTTGTCGAGATCTTCGATGTAGAGCGCAAGGCACATGTCCGGGATGAAGGGATCGAGGCCGAATTTGAATTCGAAGAGCGCATCCCCGCTGCCGCCGAGAAGATCCGTCACCAGGCCGGCGAGGATGTTCTTGGTCATGTTCAGTTCGGCGTCCTTGTTGGCGGGGTTGGAGTAGTTGCAGCGGTCTTCCTTGCCGAGGAGGCAGTTCAGGGTTCGGTTGAGGTAATCGAGGAGGGTGTTGTCGATGCGCAGGTCGAAGGAGTTGCAGAGGTCGCACTTGCCGTCCGCGTCCACGTCGAAGGAGGGGATTTTGACGGTGAGCGGTTTGGCCGGCGCGGTGCTTGAGCTTGAACTCGATCCGAGGCAGGAGCTGTTGCAACTGCTCCCTCCGGACGAACACGCGAAAACGGCGAGAAATGCGGCGAGAAGAACGCCTAGTCTGAACTTGTGTCTCATTGATCCCTCCATCTGGGCAAACGTATCAGTATCATGATTACCTGTCAACCGATATTAACCCTGCAAGGTGATGGCCAAAGCCTTGGGAAACAGGTTGCAATCCATTGAAATCAATAGATTGTTCAAGTATCGATGCGGGCTGTCGGAAATTGGGGACAAAAGGGACCGGCATCGGGTAATTAGTTCTTTTCCCAACGTGTCGTCGCGTTGGGATTGAATAGCTGTCAGCGGTCAGCTTTCAGCGGTCAGCTTCCGGAAGGATTGGTCACTGGGTACGGACAGGACGTTTAGGAATGGGCCTTGATTCTGATGCGTTTCTGGTGAGCTGACAGCTGAATGCTGATCGCTCAGTGCTGGAAGCCTATTTTGGGGACATCTGCTCACGGACTTCTTGGAGGAGGTCCTCGGTGATCAGGGTGACTCCTCGCTGCCGGGCGACTCGTTCGATTTCCTGCTGGACCATAGGGCGTATGAAGAGAGGGATTCTCTCAAGGCGGAGTTCGGCATCGGTAGTCCACGCGAGGGAAGGGCGAGGCTCCACCGAGGGCTTTTTTGCCTCGTCGGCTGCAAGCATTTGCGGAAAAGGACACCCTGCGCCTGTGCTCGGTGCGACGTTCGACGTTCGACGTTCGACACTCGTTTCGAGGGACTGGCGGGTCATTTCGAGAGGCTGGGCCGGGGCGTCGCGCCCCCCAACCTTGACACCCAGTGCGTTTACCATCTGGGTTTCACCGGGATTCGTCACCATGGAGAATCGGTGGCCGCACTGGGGGCAGGAGAATGTTATACCGAGCGATCCATCGGAGATCTTCTCCTGCTCCGCATAGGTCATGAACGTTTCACAGGATCGACAAACGAATTTCACGGCGGTCCTCCCTTCGTCAGCCTTAGTGCGTCTAACAGAATGCGTAGGGGAGTGTCTTCAGACCCTCCCAACAAGAGGGAGCAACCAAGAGGGAGCACCTGTAGGTGCTCCCCTACGAGGAGGCAAGGACAAGAGGGAGCATCTGAAGATGCTCCCCTACGAATCGGCAATCTGTTAGCGGCTCTTATGATGCTTGGGACCCTTCCAGAAGTCCCGCAAGTTTGGCGGCGATCTCACTGAACGGCGCGGGAATCTTCCCATGCTCCGGCCCGGCGCCCACGGCCGGATCGAAGGGGACGGCGGCGAGAAGGGGGATTCCCAGCTCACCGGCGATGTTTTCCAGGCGCTCTGCGCTCAGGTTCCCGCCCTCGAAGATATTCTCGACGTGGCCGCAGTGGGAGCAGGTTTTTCCCGCCATGTTGACTACTAGTCCAAGCGGCCGGATGCCGGAATCCCGCGCGTAGGCCACGGATCGGCGCACCACGTCCAATGCGATCGCGGAGGGGGTGGTCACCATGACCGCGCCGTCCAGATCCGGAATGAAACTCATGAGGGCGGGCGGCTTGTCCGCGGCGGCGCCCGGGGGCAGATCGGCCAGCCACCAATCCAGTTCGCCCCATAGGATGTCCGCCAGCAGTTCCCGGAGGACCGTGTATTCCAGGGTGCCGAGCCAGACGGGACTCAGCTCCATGGGTCCGTTCCACCGGGTAGGCGAGCCATGCTTCAGGAGAAAATCGAGCGAGGCGATTTTCATGCCCAGAGGTCCCTCGATCGGTGTCGCGCCATCGGCCCGAAAGGCTAGGGACCGGCCATTCAAGCCGAGCAGCTTGGGGAGGCACGGGCCGTTGAAATCGACGTCCAGCACTCCTACCCGATTTCCCAGGGCGGCCAGGGCCGTGGCGAGGTGCGCGGTGACGGTGCTCTTCCCGACGCCGCCTTTGCCGCTCATGACGAGGATTTTTCGTTTGATTCCGGCCATTCGAGCATGCACCGCGGAGGTCTGTTCGTGAATTTGGGAGGCGATTTTCGCATCGTCCGCAAATCTAATATTTTTGAGAATGGTTTTCAGGTCGCCGCTCACGAGGGGGATGCTAGAAGATTCCCCCTTGCGGGTCAATGGATCCATCCCACGGCCTGGGAGGGCCGTTTGACATCGGAAGGGTGAGCGGGGAAGATGCCTGGAACGGTCGCGAAACGAATCCAAGATGAGAGCCATCTGTTTATTGATTGTCGCGGGCGTGCTCGCGGCTGCGGGCGCGCAGGACCCTTTGAAGGTGTCCTTGGAAAAGCTTGTGCGCTCGCCGGAAGAGTTCGTGTCGATCCCTCTGGTCGAGGTGGAGGGCGTTCTCAAGAACGCGGGCCAATCCTATTTCAAGGGGGCGCGTTTTGAGATACGCGATGGAGGGTCGGCCCTCGAAGTGGCGCCGTGGCTTCCCCTCGAAGTGGCGCCGCCGAGGCCGGGTTCGGATACTCCAAGACGAACGGTGATGTCGGACTTCCTCAGCAAGAGGGTGCGTCTCCAGGGCCGGATTGTGCCGGCGGGCTCGGAAGGGGCGAAGGACAAGAAGGAAACGCATCGATTTTCAGTCGAGCGCGCCGAAGTGATTTCCCCGGAGAGGCTGAAGTGATCTTGAACCCGCGAACGCCGATTGCCGCGCTTCTCATCGGGTGTTTGGGTTGTGGGGGTGGGGACGAATCGCAAACCCGCCAGTACGCCGCTCCCTCGGACCCCGCCTCATGCCCGTCCGTGGCCGCCGAGAAGAAAGTTCTCGCTCGATCCCGTCTTGCCCCCTATCCCCGGCCGATTTCGTGCGCCTTCCGGCCGCGTCCGTCCCTGCTCGATCCCCTTACGGGTCGATTCTTGCACACGGGCCGAGCGGTGCCCCAGCTCGGAATGCCGAATGTGAGCCGGCGCGATTTCACGCTCCCGGAACGCCCCGAGCCCCGACAAATCGTGACACCCCGCCCGGCGATTCGGGACGTGCGCCCCCCCGGCGAGATTCGCGTTCTGATTCTCTTGGTGGATTTCAACGACAACCCCCACGATTCGGGCATCCCCGTGTCGAAAATCGAGGACACCTTCGTCGGCTCGATCTCCACCGGTAGCATGCGGGAATACTATGAGGAAGTTTCCTACGGGAAACTGAAACTTTCCGGTCAGGCTTTCGGCTGGCGCTTCATCACCACGTCATCATCGAGCAAGTGCGGGAGCACGCCGATCTATTCCTGTTACGTGAACGAATCCTGCGGCGAGGGATCGGGATTGTGTCCCTCCGAGCCGAACTCCCTAACCCTTGCCCGGGACGCCGTGAAGGAGTTCGATTCGACCGTGAACTTTTCACAGTTCGACGGGAACGGGGACGGGTTTGTGGATGCGCTCATGGTGGTCCATCCGGGGCTGGGGGGCGAGGAGTCGAGCCTCAAGCGCGACCTGTGGTCCTCCATGACCATGCTCTCGAACTCCCCGGTGGTGGACGGGGTGCGCGTGCGGGATTTCATCGTTGTTCCCGAGCGGAGCTGCACCGGGCCGGCGCGCGATCCGTGCTCCCAAAAAGGATCGGTGAACATCGGTGTCATCGCGCACGAGTTCGGTCACATCCTCCAATTGCCGGATCTGTACGACACGGGTCGCGGCTCCAGCGACGGCGTCGGCATTTACAGCATCATGGGCACCGGCGCGTACGGTCCCGACAATGAATCCCCCTTCAAACCGACACATTTCCTGGCCTGGGAGAAGGCGCTCCTCGGATGGCTCACACCGCGCACCTTGGCGAAGGATGATTGCGATGCCCGGCTCATGCCCGTTGAAACCAACGAGGACGCGATCCGGATCGATGCGAATGGGCCGGATGATTCCCAATATTTCCTTCTTGAAAACCGGCAGCCGGTGGGATTTGACAGTCGAATGTCAGGGAAAGGGCTGCTGATCACCCACATCGATGAAAAGGTTTGCGAGGCGGGATTTGACGACAACACGGTGAACGCCGATCCGAAACACAAGTGCGTGGACGTGGAAGAGGCCCACGGGGGGACCCAGCAGTTGGACGCGGACGAACGGGAGCACAATCAGGGGACCGCGGAGGATTTCTTTCCGGGTCCGAAGGGCACGAAGACGGAGTTTAAGCGCGACAGTGACCCTTCCTCGGCGCCGTACATCGACGGGCTCCGGAAGGATTCCGGGGCGAATGTGGCTTTGACGAACATTCGGCTGGACGGATCCGATGTCCGCCTCTGCGCTTCGGGCGCGGCCGCCGGTTGCCCCGCCGCGTCCGAAACGGACATCTCCACCGCGCCCGAGACCGCCATCGGAAAAGGGACGGAGTCGACGAACAGCACGGGGGCTGGATCGGGCGCCTCCACGCCGGTGTCCAAGCCGGCGTCGGAGCCGGCGTGGGGGTGTACGGCATATTCGTTTTCCTCGTCCGGCACAGGCGGGCTATTCGACCTTCTCGCCCCGCTCGCGGCGTGGCTCTTCCTGCGTCGCCGCCGTTCCGGTTGACCCCGCACCTATCCCGGCAAATACTTTTCCCCGGTTGGATCGAGGTGACACCCCGATGCTTTCAGATCGCCAGACCCGAACCCGCTGCCGCCGAGCGAGAGGATAGGTGCGGGGTTGACTCTTCCCCCTTGCCCGTGATACTCGCACGCGCATGAAAGCCATGCCGAAGCACGGACGCTTCGTCCCCCTTCGCCGGCCGGGTCGACCGTCCTGGTCGCTTCCGGCACGGCCTGCACTTCCTGTGCGCCGCCTGTGCGCGGCGACGCTTCTGACGCTGTTTCTCCCGGTCGCGTCGGTTCGGGCGGACAATGTCGGCGCGCCCGCCGGGGTCCTCGGGCGCCACAAAGTCGGCTTTTCGGTCAATTCCGGCGTTTTTCAGCGGGATGTGGAATTCAAGGAGGGATTAAGCCAGGCGGGAGCGGCCAACGAGGACAAGGCCGTTTTGACCTCCATCCGCCCCATCGTGCTCAAAGCCCAGGGGAACATTCTCGATTGGCTCAACCCCTACGCCCTCTTCGGCATCGCCGATCTGCGTCTGGACGAAAACAACTACGAAGGGACGATGAAGCCCTATGTCGGGGGGGGGGCGGTTTTCCGGGTGGTCGATTCCCTCGAGGCGGGACCCGACATCAGTTTCCAATTGCACTCGGCCTACACGTACAGCAACGCGTACATCTCAAGCGAAAATGAGAGTTTCGATCTGAATTACTGGGAGGTCCAGGCGGCGCTCATCCTCCACAAGCGCATCAGCAATTTCATTCCGTTCATGGGGATCGCCTACTCGGACACGTTTTTGTCGGAGCTGTCCGGCAACAACGCGAAACTTGATTACGGCGCGCGTACCGTGCCGGTGGGATTGTTCGCGGGTCTCGACTATTTCATCACACCGAACGTGTACATTCACTCGGAGCTGCACAATTTTGTGGAAGATGCCATAATCGTAGGCCTTGGTTTCGACCTCTAGACGATGAAAATATTTTTGGACAGCGCGAACATTGAAGAGATCCGCCAGGTGAACGACTGGGGCATCCTGGACGGACTCACGACCAACCCGTCCCTCATCGCCAAGGAGAAGCGCGACTTTCACGACGTGGTGAAGGACATCTGCGCGATTGTGAAGGGGCCGGTGAGTTTGGAAGTCGTGGCGACGGAAGCCGACAAGATGGTGGCCGAGGGAAAGAAGCTGGCCAAGATCGCCGACAATGTGGTCGTCAAAGTGCCGATGATTCCGGAAGGCCTCAAGGCGATCCGCCGACTATCGGGAGAAGGGATCCGAATCAACACGACCCTCATCTTCACGCTCCCCCAGGCGCTCCTGGCCTCAAAGGCCGGTGCCTCCTTCGTCAGCCCCTTCATCGGCCGGCTGGACGACATCGCGCAAAACGGTGTGGAGTTGATCCGGCAGATCGTCACCGTATTCAAGAACTACGGCATCCGGACGGAGATTCTCGCCGCCAGCCTGCGTCACCCTCTTCACGTCATCGATGTGGCCCTCGCCGGCGCTCATTGTTCAACGATCCCCTTCAAAGTGATCGAGCAACTGATGAAACACCCCCTGACCGACGCGGGGCTCAAGAGGTTTTTGGACGATTGGAACAAGTCCGGGCTGAAATTTTGAGTCGAACGATGCTGAGATCGCATGATCCTTCCACTCATCGTCCCCGCAGCGAAGCGGATGGGACGAACGGCCGTCAGTCGGCGTTCGACCGGTTCCGCGTCCACGTCGAAGGATTCATCTACCTCCTGGAAGATTTCACCTGGATCCTGCTCCTCGGTCCGCTTGAAGACGCGTTGGACTCCCATCCGCCGCTTTCAGGAGATCGCGTCGGCCACCCCATCGTGGCGGTGCACGGTTTCGGCCAGACGATGCACGTCTACCATAAGATGCGCCGATACATGAAAACGCACGGGCGGGAGTTTCACCTGTTCAACTACTTCACGCCGGAATCGATCAAGAAAACAGTCGGCAAGCTGGATCGATACGTGGATCGCGTGCTGGAGAAGACCGGGGCCGAGAAGGTGGACCTCATCGGCCATAGCCTGGGCGGTTTGGTGGTGCGGTATTACGTGCAGGCCGGCGGAGGGAGCCGGAAAGTTTCCACGTGCATAACCCTGGGAGCGCCCCACGATGGGACGCGGATCTCTCCCTACCTGCCGGTGATCCGGAGCATGGCCGAGATGAGCCGGACGCTTCGGGAAAGCCGCTTCTGCCGGGAACTCAACGCGATGGAGAAGCCGGCCGGCGTGCGCTTCATCAATATCTACTCTCCGAACGACTTCTTCGTCCGATCGAAGGGGCGGGGTTCCTGGGAGGAGGCCGACCGGAATGTCGGTGTGGATTTCGTGGGCCACCTCGGGATGATCATGGACTATCGGTTCTTCGACGTCCTGCTCAGGGAACTTCGGCCGGCGCAGCAGGCGGGAAATGTAATCTCCATGCAGGATCGGCATCGCTGATACGAGAGGGAGAGGAATGGCGAAACAAACGGCGGCGAAATCCAAGTCGAAAACCGGATCCAAGGCGAAACAAATCATCATGGATGATTTCGACCGGGAGCTGAATGAAAGTTTCAAGTACCTCGAAGGAAAGCTGGGGGACGTGTTCGGCGGGCCGCTGGGTAGGATCGTGCGAAAGGTGGCCGATGAGCTGTTCGGGTGGTTCGTCAAGATGGGCGGGACGGAGAGGGGGCGCCGTTCATTCGAAATGATTCTCGACGAAGCGCAGAGATTCAACGGGAAGAACGTGGACGATATTATTGAAAAGTCCATGGAGGCCTATCTGAAACTGAATGAGCTTTTCCTCCGGGCCGATCGAAATCACGAGTCTCTGGATAAACTGAAGGCGCTCCTTCACGAAGAGTATGAGGCGCGCCTGAAAATCTACGGACCCCTCATGGGCGCCACCGCCGATTCGTATGGAGAGTTGGTGCGAAAGACGTTCCCGGATCGGAAAGTCCTGGACAAGCTCATGAAAGATCAGTTTGATGCGACGGAGAAAGTCTTGGACCTTATCGCGAATGAGAACGGCCTCATGAGGATTCCGACTCTTGTCCGCAAGCCGGTGCTGAAGGTGGTTCGCTCGTCCTACGCCTTGATGCGCGAACGTATCGAAAAAGGCACCGACAAGATCTACTCATGAACCGCCTCTCGTCTCCCGCCTCCCCCCTCTCGGACCCATGCTGACCCTCATCCGGCGCAAGCGGTTCCGACGATACGTCAAGATCGTGTTCGGCGTCGTCGCGTTCGTGTTCATCATCGGATTTGCGCTCGACGTGTCGAACGTGGGCCAGCAGCAGGACGCGCTCGTGGCCGCGAAAGTGAACGGGGAGGTCATCAGCACACTCGAAATTTCGCGGATCTACCGCGACCAGGTTCGCGACCGATATTCCGAGTTGACACCGGAGCAGCGAAAGCAGCTCAACCTGCCGAAACAGGTTCTGGACGATGTGATCGAGAGCCGGCTGATCCTCGCCGAGGTGCCGGAACTCGGCTTCAAGGTCGGCGGGGAGCAACTCAGGGAGAACATCCAAGGCCGTCCGTATTTTCAGGAGAAGGGCCAGTTCAGTATGGAGCGCTACCGGCGGATTCTCCAGCAGGCGGGAACCAATCCGGCGCAGTTCGAAGCCTCCGAACGCGACTCCATCTCGTTGGAAGCGGTCCAAAACCTGCTCTCTGCCCTCACCTATGTGCCTGCGGCCGCGGTGGATCGCGCCTCGCTCATGAAAAATATTCAGGCCAACGTCGAAGTATTGGAAATCGATCCGGATGAGGTGGCCAAGACCCTGAAGCCCGGGGCCGCCGACCTCCAGGCCCATTTCGAATCGCACAAGGATTCCTACAAGACGGATGAGAAACGGAAAGTCGAGTTTGTCGAGTTTCCCGATCAGTCGGCCGTGCAAAAAGCGGCTGAGGCGTTGGGCGAGTCCAAGGATCTGGCCAAGAGGGCGGGCGAGATGAAATGGGAGCTAAAGCGAACCTCTTGGCTGACGCGCCACGGGACGGTGGACGGGATTTCGGATGCGGAGAATTTTCTGGCGCAAGCGTTCCTCCTGGGGGCGGGCGAGATCGGTCCACCGCTCAATACGGGCGGGAAATACTTCCTAATCCGCGTGGCCGAAATCGAGGCGCCCCGCCCGGCGGCGTTCGAAGAGGTGAAGGAGCGGGTCCGCGCGGATTGGCTGAAGGACAAATCGGGTGAGGCCGCGCGCCTCAAGGCGGAGACCCTTCTGGCGAAGGCCCGGGGCGCGAAGAATTTGAAGTCGCTGAAGATAGCCGGGGCACCTGTCTCCTTCGAGACCGGCCTTTTTTCCGCGGAGACTCCGTCCATTTCAAGAATCGGAGACTCGAAGGATTTCAAGGTAGCCGTTTTCGGGTTGTCGCCCGAGAAGAGATGGCCGGACAAACCGGTTCAAGTCGGGCGGAAGTGGTACGTCCTGCGGCTCGTGGAACTCAAGCTGCCCACAAAGGACGATTGGGTGAAGGACAGGACCGAGGCCCAAGACGATCTCTCTCGATTGAAACGTTTCGAACTCCTCCGCCACTGGCGTCAGACGCTCAAAGACAAATCCAAAATCAAGATCAACGAAGACGCGCTGAAAACACTTTCCTGAGTCGGCCCGCGTCTCCGCGGAGGGGGATTCCACCCGATACGATCAAGTCATCCGCGAAGGCATCGCCTTATGTGGACAACAGCGGTCTTGATTTGACTGGCCTCCTTATGATACGAGATCGCTCCATGGAGGTAAGCATATGAAACACGTTTTTGCAGCAGTCCTTTTCCTCATGATCGCTGGTCCAGCGCTGGCGAGTGGTGGGGAACACGCAAAAGATGAAGACGCGATTAGGGCGGCGTGGGCCGGACACGTCGCCGGGATGAACAAGCATGACGCGAAGGCCGCGGCGGCGTTCATGTCCGAGGATGGGGATCTCATGGACCCCATGGGCAAAATGGCCCGGGGTCGCGTCGAGATTGAGATGTTGCTGGCGGAGCATTTTCAGTCCGACATGATGAAGAACGGCACCGGCGAGCTGACCGTCACGAACGTGATGTTCATCAAGCCGGACGTCGCGGTGGTCGATGGCGATGCGACGATGTCCGGGATGACGGGTCCGGAAGGGAAGCCGATGCCGCCCATGAAACACCACGCCACCGGTGTAATGGTCAAGAAATCAGGGAAGTGGTGGGCACAGGCCATTCGAGTCATGATGCCGCCCCCGCCGCCGGTCCCTGCCGGTCAGGCTCCGGCCAAGAAGTAGCCCAGCCGAAAACCAAACCAATCGAAGCCCTTCCGGTCCGCCCGGGAGGGCTTTTGTTTTGGAGTGCTCGACACCGTTGATATCCTTCATCCTAACCGCGGAGCATCGTGGCTGCGATGTACATTCCTGCGTTGACGGCGGTGTGGGTAATGAGGGCGGGCCAGAGGCTTCCCGAGCGGTTTTTCAGCCAACCCCAGAAGAATCCGGCAGCCAGTGGTGCAAGGACGCTGGGAAGCGCCCCTGCCCATCCGACGTAGGCCGCGTAGAGCGGGTAGTGCATCAGGGCAAAGCATGCCGAGGTACGAATGAGACCTGTTTTCGGCTGGAGAAACCCGCGCCAGTAGTATTCCTCGGCGAACGGGTTTACCAGAATCCAGTACACGCCGAACAGTCCCCATGGCTCCGTCGAGAGAAATGCCTGCATGTCTGCCGGTGGCTGGAACCCTCGGGATCGTAATAGGAAGCCGGCTACCAGAAACGCGAGAAGGATCAGCGCCGAAGTCGCCAGGGTCAGGATGATCCATCGTGCGGTGGGCATGGAAGCGAGTCCTGCCTCCCGCATCGAAATCCGGGGAATGCCGATGCAGCCCACGTGATCCGCGATCAGCGTTGGCCACACCATCCCTCCGCTTGCCAAAGAGGCGACCAGTACCACCACGGGCGGCCACAGCGAAAGAGTCAGGATCGCCATTCCGGGCATTTCGACGCGCAGTGTAGCGCATTACGGGTTGCTCTTGTGGGTCGGGAATCACCCTTGTAGAATTGCCTCTCGAAAGGATACGGTTGGCGACCTACCGGAGGAGCACCACACGCAAAGTGAGTAGTGAGTCTGAGTCATCTAGCGAAAGCGAGAGTCTTCATCCTGAAGGCTTTAGGGATGCCCTTGAATCGATCCGAAAGAGTGTCGTCTTTTTGGGGACGGGTTCGGCAGAGAAGAATTTCACGCCATGTGCGACCGGATTCCTGGTCGCTTCGATGGGAGTCTTGGTAGTCATAACGGCCAAACACGTAGTGCTCAAGGGCGGGACTGATGTAATCAACGATGATCTCTTGGTGGCCTTCCGACAGGTTGGAGGGGGCCTGGCTACTCGGAGCGTTCGAGAGATCAAGACCACTTTCAAGGACGAATTGGAGTGGGTGTTCCATCCCAGCGAAGATGTCGCGGCCATTCCATTCCTGCACCAGCCCGGCGTCGACGACCTCAAATCCATTCCTCAGGATTTTTGTTTGGAGAGCAAGAACCTCTGCGGACTTATGCAGGTGTTTTTCCCTGCCTACCAGCCTGGAGCATCTGAGATAGCAGGGATACGGCCCATCATGAGGGTCGGGCATATCAGCGATATTGGGCCAGGGCGGAAGTTTCTTCTGGATGGGGCAGCCTTTCCTGGGAACAGCGGGTCGCCGGTATTCACTGCCCCGTCGCACATGAATCTTGTTTCAGGAATAGGTGGCCCTCGGTTGGTCGGCCTGATTTCCGGTTATCTCACGTATCGAGATGTTGCCGTCAGTGAGCAGACTCAGATGCCGCGCGTGATGTTTGAGGAGAACACAGGACTTTCAGTATGCTGCACGTATGACGCTATTGACGATGTTCTTACTGGGGAAGAGTTTCAAGTCATGCTCAAGCGACTGGCGCCTCTCAGGGGAGTAGAAACTTCCAAGTAGGATTGAGCAAGTGCGGGGTCAGGTCTTTCATTGTCATATTTGTCTCTGGGATGGAAATGGTGCCTTTCGCCGGGAGTTGAATGTGGTCCTATTTGTGACTACAATAAGGGAATGGCGATGATGGATCTATTGCGTGCCGAATACATCGGGGTGCGGACCCTCAAGACCCATCTCTCAAAATACCTGCGAGGTGATCGACCGGTTGTGGTGACGGAGCGTGGCCGACCCAAGCGTGTCATCCTTGGCTACAACGATGCCGTCGATCTTATCGAGATGATGGAAGAAGCTCGCGACAGCGAATGGACCGCCGAGGTTGAACGATCCCGCCGGGCATACCGCAAGGGCGGGGGAGTGCCTTTCCGGGGGGGCTCACTTCGCCGTCGAGTGGGTCTCGGGCGCTAGCCGACCTCTCCCTTACCTACGAGAATGGGCCCCTACAGACTGGTCTACGCGGCTGATCGCAATCGACGGGCGATCGAGCGGTTCCTTTTGGGCATTCCCAGGAACGAACGCGTGCTTCTTGTGGGCAAACTGGAATCCCTGGCGGTCAACCCTAAACCCGTGCAGTACAGAATGCTGAGGCCGCCCGTTCCGATCGAGGGATACCTTGCGCCTCATCGACTGCGGGTCGGAGACTACCGGATTTTCTACGACATTGACGAGTCCGCGAAGACTGTCGTCTTGATCGGCATCCGTCGCAGGCACGAACACACCTACAGGTGACCCGGCCGTTCTGAAGACGCGTGCTGAAGCCTGTGGCTGCCGGAAGGAAGGGAGGTGGACGGGGTGCGGGGCTACTTGATGCGGACGCGTTGGACGACGACGCGCTTCCGGGGCGGTTTCGCGACGCCCTTGGACTTCATCTCGGCCCACTGCTTTTTCGCGACGAGGATCTTTTCCAGCAGCGATTTCGGATAAACTTTGTCCGCCAGTTCGTCCCACACCGGCTGCGTCTTGTTTTTCAAAACCTGGAGGGCGGCCGGGTCCGGCTTCACGAGCTGGATGCCGTGCTTCAGCATCGCCTCCATGGAGCGCTCCTGGTCGGGCCGTTCAAGCTGGAAGAAGTAGTCCGAGAGTTCGGAGCTCGTATCAAGGAACACCTGCTGGAGGTCCGCCGGCATTTTGTTCCAGCTTGAATTGTTGATGAGGACGACGCCGGGATCGTAGTAGAGATTCATGTCGTAGACGTACTTCACCTGCGTGCTCCATTGCATTCCGACGGCGGCGAGTGGACTGGCCGTCACCACGTTCAGAAGCCCTGTTTGCAGCGAGGGAAGCACTTCGGGAACCGGCGTTTGAATCGGGCTTTCCACGCCGAGGGCCTTGAAGGTGGCCATGCCCACGGGTTCCGTGCTCCAGTTCCACACGCGTTGGCCGCGGAAGCCCTCCGGCAATTCGATTTTGTTCTTGGAGTAGGGCAGGTCGAACCCTTCCTCCACCAGGCCGATGAGCTTGAAGCCCTTCTTGTCCATCAGGGCGTCGATTTCGTTGAAGAGGGAAAGCATCACGTAGTCGGCTTCGTCGTTGTCTTCGAGAAGGAAAGGGAGGCCGAACACGGTCAGCTCGTTGAGCGCGGAGAAGGTGCCCTTCATGGTGAAGCCGCCCACGTCGAGTTGACCGATGCGGAGCTTCTTGATCATGTCCGGCTCATCGCCGACCACGCCGCCCATGAAAAGGATATTCTTGATCCGGCCCTTGCTCTTTTCTTCGAGACGCTTTTTCCACATCTCCATCGAATCCGTGTAGGCCGTGCCTTGGGGGGCAAGCGAGCCCCATCGGAGGGTGACTTCAGGTTTGGGAGCCTGAGCATGGGAGGGTGGAACCGAAGAGGCAAAGAGGGCGGCAAGGAGCAGGCAAAAAGGGATGCCTCGAATCAACATTCGTGGAATGTAGTCCGAATTGGGTTTGCGGGCAAGCGTGTACTCTCTCCCTCATCGCGGACATCCTCTCCGCCGGAAATGTCGAGAGTACGGCCGGCATCATGCCGGACCGACCGGCGCGGGGGTCGCCGTCAGATGCCGGAGGCCTTCTTCATCTGGAGCCGACGGGCTTTCTCGAAGGCTTCGTCCATCCTGGCGTATCGAATTTCCCTGTAGCCGCGAACCTCTTCCGGGATTCGGAGCGCGGCCACGGCAGCGTCGTAGTCGGGAAAGGCCCCGACGAAAAATCCGCCTACCACGTGGTCGAGATACCATTGAGCAAACTGTTTTTCCCGTTCGTGCCAGCCGGGGAGCCAGCGCCGGAGAAAGCGCATGTGCCTCATGGCGCGAAGCATCCAGTCGCGCGCGTTCACGTTGAACTCGAAATCGCGACCAAACACGGTGAAGCGGGGACGGTTGTAGTGGACGTACCGGACCCGATCGTGCAGGCCGAGCCCGAGCGCCGCGCGGTCCTTCTCGTATTTCTCGGGTCGGGTGAGTAGGTGGGCCACGTAGACTTCATCTTTGATCAGGAGGACGCGGAACAAATTCTCGATCACGGCGCGAGTGGCCGCCCATCCACGATCCGCGGAATCTTTTTCGGAGATCCGCACCACCGTGTGTACGAAGGTCCTTGCCGCATCCATTCCATCGAACTCCGTGAGGTCGGCCGTGTATCGGATGAATTTGCGCCGGTCGGATTCCGCGAGCATGAGCCTCGGCAGCGTCTTGTCGATCAGCCGCCGGAACTCCTGCGATTCGCGCCAGCCCCGGGCGCGGGAGAAGAAGCTCCGTTCGATGGATCGGGCACGCTGTCCCACCCATTCCCGGAGTCCCACCGGCGCGGGGAGGGACTTCGTCTTGATCCCGTCCAGTGCGGCCGAGCGGCCGATCTTGAATGCGAGCCGGTTCTTTTCCGCCATCTCGTTGGAGAACGTTTCCCGGAGGGCTTCCGTCAGGTGCGCCTCCCGCAGCGGAAGAAGGCCGAGCTGGTAGGCGTATCCAAGCAAAATGACATTCGAAAAGAGTTTCGATCCCAGGTGTTCCTCCGCGAGAAGCGAGAGGTTGGCCCGAAGGAGGGTCTTCACCGTCGACGCGAAAAGCCGGTCCCAATCCCCCGGAACGGCCTTGTCGCCGATCAGCATTTCGACGGTCAGCATCGGGTGGGTGTTCAACACCGCGGTGCTCTGCGGCCCCGCGTACCGGAGCCCCCGGGCGGCTTCGAGCGACTCCAGGCCGAGCAGAAGGTCCGCGCTGCCCTCCGGCACCACCGGTGAGTGAACTTGCTCGCGGCGGTCGAGCGTGAGGTGGGCTTCGACGCCGCCGTTTCGAATGGCGAGTCCTTTCTTCTCCATGAAATGGATCCGGAAACCGTCCTTCTCCGCGGCCCGCGCGAGGATCTGGACCATGAGTCCGACGCCCATGCCACCGACGCCGGCCGCGACCATCCGCCAGGGGAACGCGAACGTTTGGAGGGGCACCGGGGCGTCCCGAAGGAGGGGATCGGGAAGGGTCGGCGGTCCCTTCCTCTGGATGACGACCTTCTCGAACGAGGGACACGCCTTGATCTGGGTGCAGTAGGAGTCGGATACGCAGGTCGACTTGTCGATGGCCACTTTAGTGCCGTAGTCGGTATCCACGAATGTGAGGCCAGGGCAGGCCGTCGCCTGGGTGCAGGCCAGGCAGAACTCGCAGACCTCCGGAACGATCTGAATGCGCTCTTCCACCGGCAGGTAGCCGTGACGGTGGATCACCTCGCGCTGCGCGGCGCGTTTGCGGTGGTGAAAGGTGATCCCGCACTCCTTGTCCGAGATGACCACGTGTGTGCCCGTCCGTCGGGTGAGCGAATCCAGAAGCGTCCGATAGGCCTCGCGGTTCGGCGAGTGCGCGCGATGCACGTCCACACCCGGGCCGAGGCTTTTCACGATCCGTTCGATCTCCTGGGGGGGGATCCGTTCGCCCATCACGTTCAAGTCGGAGGCGGCCGTGCCTTGATGGCCGGTCATGGCCGTGTTCTTGTTGTCGAGGATGATGTACGTGATGTTCTGTTTTTCCTTGATCGAGTTCGAGATGGCGAGGAGGCCGCTGTGGAAGAAAGTGGAGTCTCCCATGAGCACCACCTGGGGATTGCTCACGAACGGGTCGGCACCTGCACCGGCCGCGCCGCCGAGGCCCATGCCGGACATGTTGTGCATCGTTCTGAAGGGCGGGAGATAAGCCATCGAATAACAGCCGATGTCGCCATGAAACAAGAAAGGAGCTTCATCACCATGCTCGGTGGTGAGCGCGATCGGATTCTGTCTCCGATCGCCGAGGTCTTTCAGAACCGAGAGCGTCTCCCGGTGCGGACATCCGGGGCAAAACGTCGGCGAGCGGGGCGGAAGTCCCGTCGCCGCGGACGAACTGTTTCCATCGCGGCCTGAAATTCCCTGGAATGGCCTCCCTCCTTGCGGTGCGCGCGCTCCGGCTGAACCCCATGAATCCACTCGCGCTTTGCCTTTGATGTCGAAAGGCAGGGTGCCTCCGGAGGGGGGGCTGCTCTGGACGGATGCGGTGGGCAGCGCCTTTCCATTGGATCCGGCCATCGCGCGTATTCGCGGCTCGGCGGAGAGCGCTTGCGCGATCGTTCCGGACGAGAGGCCGCCGGCTTCCGCAAACCCATTCCCGAATTCGAACTGCTTGCCCCAGATATGCACCTCCGTGCGATCTCGAAGGAGGTGCCGAATTTGTGCCTCGATGAACGCGCCCTTCTCCTCCACCACGTAGATGTGGGAAAGCCCGTCGGCGAATTCCCGCAGAATCGTGGGCTCCATGGGATAGAGGAGGCCGAGCTTGAGGAGGCGCGGCTTCTCTTCAATCGCGAGCGAACGGAGCGCCTCGTGGAGATAGAGCCAGCAGGCGCCGGAGGCCACGATCCCGAAGCTCGCTTCCTGCGTTTCGGGCACGATGTTGTCGATGCCCCTTCGCCGTGCCCAGGCGTGGAGCTTGTCCCGGCGGCCTCTCAGAATGTCCTCTTCATTCCGGTTTGAATTCGGCGGAATATTCACGCGGCGATCCAGACGGATCCGGTGGGTGTCGATGCTGCGCGGCGAACGGGTATCCGCGTGAGGCCGCCGGTTCGGATGAAGCGCCACGGTGGCCCCGCCTTCCGCCTGTGGCGTGGTGATCCAGTAGCCGGCGATCAATCCGGATTCGCGCGAACCTTCAAGCCCCAACGCAATCCAATCCTTCAGCTCTTGGAACGTGGACGGCGCGAGGATGGGTATCTGGAGATGGCGGAACAGCCAGCGCGAGTCGGCGCCGACCTGCGTGCTCGAGAGGGCCGGATCGTCGCCCACCACGACCATGGCGCCTGCATCGGGCGAGGTGCCCGCGTAATTCGCGATGGCCAGCGCATCCGCCGCTACGTGGAGGCCGACGCTTTTCATGAAGGCCACGGCCTCGGCTCCTGCGTCCTGCGCGCCGTTCAACATCGCGGCCGCTTGCGCCTCGTTGTTCGCTTGCGCCCCGCGGATGCCGTTCTTTTTCAGGAGCACCGACTGATCGGCGAGGATCGAGAAGATCTCGGCCACTGGCGAGCCGGGGTAACCTGTGATGAGGCTTGCGCCGGCTTCGAGACAACCTTTGAAGAGAATCTCATTCCCATTGAGGAATCGTGTGCCGGATTCGGCGTCGTAGTGATCGCGCCTTGCCATTCTACCGTTTCTCCACCACGGTAACGACCGCCCGGGCCGAGCCGGGTCCGACCGATCGGAACCCATGAGGCCGGTTCGAGTCGAACATCAGCGCGTCGCCGGATCGCAAGACCACCGTTTGGTCCGGCGTGCTGAATTCGAGGCGTCCGTTGAGGACAAAAATGAACTCCTCCCCCTCGTGGTCGAAAAAGGAGACCTCCTCCTTTTCCTTCGGTTCGAATTCGACGAAGTACGGATCCATGATCTTGCGCGTCTTGAGGTGCCCCAGAGAGAAATATTGGTAGCCCACCGGATGGCCATCTCTTGAGAGCCGCCGATTCACCGGGCGACGATCACGGGCGCGAACCACCGCGAGGGCGCCGGAAGCCTGCTCCTCGAAAAAACCGACCAAGGGGACCCCGAAGAACCGGCTGATCTTCAGGAGCGTGGGGATGGGGGGTACGACCTGTTCGTTCTCGATCAGGGATAGGAGGGCAGGAGAGAGCCCTGTGCCGCGCGCCACCGTCTTGAGGATGTATCCCTTGCTGCGTCTCAACCACCGGAGGCGCTGACCGATATGTAGATGGTGGACCTCCCGGGCCGGCCCGCTCTTAGCCGCGGTCCGCCCGTTGCCTCGCTCCTGTGACTGACCGTGCCCCTGCGCCATTTCAGTATGGTTAAATTATATTCGGCACTACTGAAACTGTCAAGCGGATGGGGATCATTCAGACACCCTGCCCTCAATGGCCCCGACCACTCGCACTCCCCCCCCAGTCGCCCTCAAACTCCCTGATTCACATGATCCCCCGTAGCGGAGCCTTAACCTGAATCCGGCGTGAAGGTGAGTATATCACAGCTGGATTCCTTGCTTGGCGAGGGGCTAGTGCGTATTCTGAGGGGATGGGCCGTTTCT
>JACPAV010000034.1 GCA_016180645.1 Nitrospirota bacterium
CAGGTTCTATTCCGATATCGAACGGGTCAAACAGATATTCAGCAAACCCGAAATGAACGTAGGCTGGTTCAGCGCGGGCGAGCGGTTCGCCGATTTCCTGAAGAAGATACCCGCTCTCCTGCTGCTCGGGTTCTACATGCTCTGCAAGTTCATACAGGTGTTCTCCTTAAGCGTGATCCAGAAACGCACACGCATCTCTTTCGGATTCTTTCTTGGCATGTTCGACGGCTTTTTCCCCGCAAGAAAGAAACCGGCAACCTTTGGACGATCCGAAGGGCTGCCGGATGGAGAGAGTCCGGTGTCTCCGGAACCGGCGTCGAATCCATAAGGAACCAGGCGGGCTCGCCGTGAGTGTCATCCTTGAAGCGGATGTGCGTCAGGTGGTTGAGAGAGTCGGGAACGCCTTCCGTCGACTCAGCGGCAGGAGCCTGCTGCTTGCGGGTGGAACAGGATTTGTGGGGACCCATCTCTTGGAAACTCTGGCCTACCTAAACGACCGAGTCCTGGATCGGCCCTGCCGTGTGGTTGCCGTTGCCCGCCATCCGGAGTCCTTCTCTCGGAAATGCCCACGATTGGCCCATCGTAGGGACATCCAGTGGGTCAAGGGAGACATCCGATCCTTTCATCCCCCGCGAGGCCCGTGGTCGTTTATCGTCCACGCGGGCGCCCCATCCGATCCCAAGAAGCTGAAAGGTAATCCACAGGAGGTGATGGACGTGATCGCGGCGGGGACCCGAAGACTTCTCGAATTCGCCTCGGAGAAGGAGACGGAGGCGTTTCTGTTCCTGAGTTCGGGCGCCGTCTATGGTCCTCAGCCTCCTCAACTGGACTCACTCCCCGAAACTTACCAGGGCGGACCCGACACCCGAAACGGCCGCTCCGGATACGGTGAAGCCAAGCGTTATGCGGAAGTGCTCTGCCAAGCGTGCCTGGAGAGCAAGGGGATCCCCATCGTGGTGGCCCGGTTATTCACGTTCGTGGGCCCGCACATGGATCTAGACGCAGGCTTCGCCGTCACGGATTTCGTCCGTCAGGGCCTGAGGGACCGCGTCATCCGAATACAAGGAGATGGCCGCGCTATCCGCACGCTGTGCTACAGTGCGGACATGACCGTAGCGATATGGAAAATACTGTTGAGCGGGCGCAAAGGACAGGCCTATAATGTCGGGTCGGATCTGGAAAGGATCTCCATTGAAGAATTGGCCGGAAAAGTTGCGGGCATCATAGGACTTCGATGCAGGATCAGAGTCGAGAGGAAAGGGGGCGGAGATTTTCTTCGGCCGCGGTACGTCCCCGACATCACGAAGCTCAAGTCCGAACTGGGGTTTTCTCTCCATCACGATCTGGATCTCTCTCTTCGAAGAACGATCGAGCACGTGAGAGAGAAGGCCGCCACATAGTCCTTACAGGGCGGGCCGCGCTGGAAAAGAAGAGAGCAAAACCGTGAGGGGCTGCGACTACGTGGCGGAGTTTCTGCATCAACACAAGAGCAGGCATGTGTTTGTTTTGACGGGCGGGGCGATCGCGTTTGTCGTGGATGCCGTGGCACGCCGGAGGGACATCGAACTGGTGGGATTCCAGCACGAGCAGGCTGCCGCCATGGCCGCGGACGCCTATTCTCGTTTCGGCGAAGGGCTTGGGACAACCTTGGCCACGAGCGGGCCTGGAGCGACGAATCTGATCACCGGCATAGCCTGTTCATTCTTTGATTCGATTCCCACGCTCCATATCACGGGCCAGGTTCCCGTGCAGGAATCCAATGTCGGAACCCGAATTCGGCAAGTCGGTTTCCAGGAAACCGACATCGTTTCGATGGTGAAGCCCATCACCAAGTATGCGGTTAGGGTGACGCGGATCGATGACCTGCGGTATGAAATGGAGAAGGCGGTTTACCTGGCCACCTCTGGCCGAATGGGGCCGGCCCTGGTCGATGTTCCGATGGACATTCAGCAGCAGGACTTTGATTTTGGGTCCGCTCGTGAGTACGTGGCTCCAAGCGCCCGCGGATCGGGGGAAGGCGGCATGACCGGCGACTCGATGGAACTCCGTCGTCAAATCGATGAAGCGCTCCGCCTGATCGCCCAAGCACGGCGGCCTGTGGTGATCGGTGGATCCGGGGTGCGACGGGCAAAGGCGGAGGCCGAATTCATGGAGTTGGTGGAACGGCTCCAATTCCCGGTTCTGGTCCCCTGGGGCGCCTTGGACCTTGTCCCCCACGACCATCCTCTGCATGTCGCCCAGTTTGGCATCTATGGAAATCGCGGCGCCAACCTTGCCGTTCAGAACTGCGACCTCCTGTTGTCGATCGGTTCCCGACTCGATACACGGCAGACCGGTGGGGACCCGAAGACTTTTGCGCGTGAAGCAAAGAAGATTGTTGTTGATATTGATCGCGCAGAGTTGGGCAAGAGGTTGGAGGTGACCCACCCGATTGAGTGTGATGCCGGAACGTTTCTGCGAACGATGAACAGGGCCCTTTCCGAGTTCCGTGTGCCTGATGTCACCGAATGGAAATCACGCGTGGCGACGTACAAGGCAAGATATCCTGCCGTGGTGAGGGCGGACTTTGACGAGAAAGGATACGTCAATCCGTACGTTTTTTCGCAGCAGGTCGGAGGGCTGACGGAGCCGGGGGATATGCTGGTCATCGATACCGGTGGAACCCTGGTGTGGATGTATCAGGGGCTGTTTGTGAAAAAGGGCGTGAGAGTGTTTACGGCGGCCGGCCATTCCCCGATGGGATACGCGTTGCCGGCGGCCATGGGCGCTTGTCTCGCGCGTGGACATCAGCCTGTTCTTTGCTTTATCGGGGACGGCGGTTTGCAGCTTAATATCCAGGAGTTTCAAACCCTCAGGAACCTGTCTCTCCCGATCAAGGTTTTTGTTCTGAACAATAACTGCTACGGCATTATCAAGCAGTTCCAAGACTCCTGGTTGGGTTCCCGGTACTGGGCCAGCGACCCCCAGGGGGGGTACAGCTCGCCGGATTTCCGGGCCGTGGCGGCAGCGTACGGAATCGAATCCATCGCGATTTCCAGCAATGACGAGATCCGACCCAAGGTGATGGAAGCCTTGAAACACCCGGGGCCTGTCCTCGTTGATGTTCTCATCCGGGGCGACCAAAAGCTTGTCCCCAAGACGGAGTTCGGGAATCCCATCGAAGATTGCTCCCCGATGCTTCCGGATGACGAATTCTATTCGAACATGCTCGTGAAACCGCTGCCGAGAAAGAGGGAATAGGTTTTGCACGACGCGCAGAAAGAACGAGCCAGGGTGTCCATCGTAATCCCGGTGTTGAATGAGGAGGATAACATTCCCCGTCTGGAGCAGGAACTGCTCGCCGCGATTGCACACCTGCCCTATCAATTTGAGTTTCTGGTTGTGGATAACCACAGCGCGGATGGGACAAGGGAACGGGTTAAGGCCATCTGTCAACGCGATGATCGATGGAAGTACCTCCGCTTCAGCCGCAACTTCACGGTCGAAATGTCCATCACCGCCGGGTATCATTTCGCGTCCGGTGATGCGATCATCGTCCTCTATTCCGATCTTCAGGATCCCCCCGACGTTGTACCCCGGCTGATTGAAAAGTGGCGCGAGGGGTACGATGTGGTGTTCGGGGTGCGGGAGGTTCGGCCCGGGGATCCCGCATGGCGCAACTTCGCCGTCAAGGTTGCTTATCGACTGATCAACCGGCTTTCCGACGTTCCGATCCCCGAGAACACCGGTGACTTCCGACTGATCACGCGGCGGGTGAGGGATGCCTTGGAGCAATGCGGAGAGTACAACCGGTACCTGCGCGGGCTCATCGCGTGGCTCGGTTTTCGGCAGATCGGCATCCCCTATGAGCGACGGCCCCGAACCGCGGGTGCGAGCAAAGCCCCGCTCTGGGACCTCATTTTCTTCGTGTTCAATGCCATTACAAGTTTCTCCTTGAAGCCGTTGAGACTGTTTACGTTGATGGGATTCGTGCTGATTGGAATGTCCTTGATCGCCGCCTGCGTCTACTCCTTCCTCTATCTGATCGGGTCCCCTCCTCCGGGAATCACGACCTTGATCGTGCTCTCCTTTCTAGGCATCGGCCTGAACAGTCTGGGGATCGGGGTGCTGGGCGAGTACCTCGGCCGGGCGTACGCCGAGACCAAGCATCGACCGCTCTACGTAGTCGAGGAATCCGTAAATGTCCCATGGCCGAACCGTGGGGCGGTGGAGACCCGCGGCTGACCGCCTGACGTCGGAGACGAAGGATGACCCCGGCGAAGCGTCAGACACTCCTCCCCCAACTTCTTGCCCTCCTGGGCGGAACCTCCTATGTTGTCCTTGTTCTCTGGGGTTCGCCCATCCGGGGTCTCTCCATGGGGAGGCAACATCTCAGACACGATCATGTTTGGCTCTACAGTTTCTTCTACGATCACCTTCACTCCGTCAACCACTTCGGAGAGATCGCCTGGTGGCACCCCAATATTCAGTACGGGTTCCCTCTCTTTTTCCCGTCGATTCTCGGAACCAACACCACCACGCCGCTCTTTGCCGCGTTCACGCTCGTCGCCTGGCTCTTGGGACGTCTGGGCGTTCATCTTTCCTCATTCTTCGTCCCCTACCTGCTCTATCACGCGCTCCTGGTTCCCCTTTTGTTCGGTCTTGGCCTCCTGCTGCTTGTCCGCCGCCTCCTGAGAGAACGAGCGCTCATCCTTTTCGTGATCATGGCGGGCTGCGCATGTCCCGCCGTGGTCTTCCAGAACTCGGACGTCGGCTTTCTCGAACAGACGGGCTACGGCTTTCTCTATGCGGCGGCTTTCCTCCGATTCCTGAAGAACCCGGGGCCGCGGACTTTTTGGCCCGCCGTCGTGTGCTGCCTCGTATTGGGAGTTTCAACCAACCTCATGTTCTTTTGCTGGAACGTCCTCTTCGTGCCGATTTGGACCTTCCTGTCGATGATGTGGCGGCCGGGAGGCATGGGAGGCCAGGTTCGCAAACTCGTGAGAAGTGTCCCCATCGTGCATGGGTGCGCCGCCCTGCTCATGGCAGGGATCTGCATCCTCCCGGGTCTCGTCACTCTGATCGACGGCGAAGGTATCCTGAGATCCAGGATGGGGGCTGAGACCTACAACTACACCGACCTGTTCCCCGGGAACCCGCTTGAGATCCTGAGCGCGGGGGTCCCGGGAGCGGGGTTTGAATGGAGCGACAACCACGAGTGGGAATTGGCGCCGATGCACAAGGAAGGGGCCCATCGCGGATATCATTATGTCGGGTCGCTTGTCCTGGCTCTGGCTTTTTTCTGCCTTGTTCTGGGCCGACCTTTCTGGCGCCAAAGACTCCTTCTCTTCGTGGCCGCTTTCTCGATGATCGTGCTCCTTAGCGCGCACAGCCCGGTGTTCAGTCTGCTGCTATCCTGGCTGGGTCCGCTCAAACGCATCAATCACTACAGCGATGTGGTATTCCGGGCCGGGTTCTCGGCGATCCTCACCCTGATGGCCGGGATGGGTTTGGAGGGAATCTTGCGGAGTAGCCAACGTTGGAGATGGGTGTTTTTGGGAGTATTCGTCTTGACCGCAACCGGGTCCATGCTTCTATTTGGGGTGATCTACCGCAACGAAATATACTCGAACTGGCTGTTCGGGTTTGAGCTGGTGGCCATCATGCTGGAATTGGCCGTGGTGGTGTGGCTTGCTTTGGCCCGGGGACGGGTTCAAGTCCGCAGATCGGTTCACTTCCTTGCCTTTCTCGTTCTCTTGGACAACTCTACCGTGGCCTTCTGGTATATCCGGTCAATCGGTTTGCCTCATCGCGCCGAGATCATCGAACCCTCCTTGGAATCGATCGGCATTACGGGTCAGCCGAGTTTTCACGCCAATACGTTGCTCTATTTGAAAAATGTCAAAGCATTGCAGGCAGCGGGCATCAATCCCGAATCACTGCCAAAACTGGGGTTGGCCGAAATGGGGGGAGAGGAAGGAAAGAGAAACGGGTCGGAAGTGAACCCAGGCATGCCCCTCCAAGGGTCAGCCATCCGCTCCAATCAGGGTCCCGCGATTCCCGATAACGCTCCGGTGGCCATCCGTCCACTGCTCGCCGGCGAAGAGATTGCCATCCTAGGACAGACGTACAACCGGATTCAGTTGAGCGTATCCGCCGCCGAACCGTCGCAGCTTTTCTGGAGAGACGCCTACTTCGCCGGTTGGTCGGCCACGGTGAACGGAAGAGCGGAATCGATCACAAAGCCTTTCGGGGCATTCAAGGCTGTCCCGGTGCCACGAGGCCGCTCCAGCGTGGAATTCCGCTTCTCACCCCCCGGCTCCGTGGGGCTTGCCTTGTTAGCAGCCTATGCGTGCATCGTGGGCGCCCTGCTTCTCTGCGTTTGGGTTCCGAGGAGACATCGCTAAAGCCGGTTGCGGGGGGTGGGGTGAATTCTCCATCGGAGCGGTCGGAGCTGACCGTTATCATTCCTGCGAAGGATGAGGCGGAGAACCTCTTGACCCTTCTCCCCAGCCTGAGAGACACCCTTCGCGGCCTGCCCTGCCGGACGGATATTCTCGTCGCCGACGGTGGATCGAGCGACGATACCGCGGGTGTTCTCGGTCGGCTGGGCGTGGCGATGTTCAGACAAGAGAGTGCCGGCTACGGGGGCGCGCTACGCGAGGCTTTCAAGAGAGTGATCGCCCCCTACGTGGTTACTATGGATGCCGATTACTCCCATCCGCCGAGATTCATTCACCAACTCTGGGCCGCGCGCGGCACGGCGGATCTGGTCATCGCTTCGCGGTATGTTCCCGGCGGTCGGGCTCAAATGCCGGTCGTGCGGCTGGTCCTGAGCCGGGTCCTCAACCGGATCTACGCGCGTTTCCTGCGCCTTCCGTATCGCGACCTCTCCAGCGGCTTCCGCTTGTACCGCCGGGCCGCGCTCCAAGATATCGGCGAACTCACTTCATCGCATTTCGAGGTCTTGCAGGAAATCTCCATCAAGCTGCACGGCCGTGGTCGCCGGATCCGCGAGATTCCCTTTCACTACGCTCCGCGCAAGGAGGGGAAGTCGAAGGCGCGAATTTTCCGATTCGGCGCGGCGCACCTGCGATCGCTGAGGAAGATGTGGATCCTGAGAAATACTCGGAAATAAACCGAATAAACCGTGACAGTATACTATTATTCTTCCAAATAGAGTATACTGTCACCGAGAATATCGATCCTAAGATCCATCAAAGCGGGCGATCGCATAGAGATTTTCACCGCCGAAGTTTCGGACCGCCAGGTAGGGAATCATGAAGGGGCCTCCGAGGTTCACCGCCGATCGAATCATCGCCCCTTTCGCGCGGCGGAGTGGCGTGATCCAGCTTCGTAGGAACGCGGATCGGCCCTTCGGTCCATTTTCCGTTCCCTGCATCCCCGGCGCCATCGTAGAAGAGAGGGCATTCACGCTCGTGGCGGAGAGCAGAAGATTTTCGAGGTAAGATCGCGCCGCGCGGAGATCGTGGGAAGGCTGGATCACCAATTTTTCAACGTGGAGCCCGGCTTTCTTCAAGGCCTTCTCGAAGGCGGAATGGGTCCACCGGGTCAGGTGGTGGGGAGGGAAATCCCAACTTTCCCGGCCGAACCGAAGGGTCCACCGCTCCGCATTCGGAGTCGACAGGACCAGACACCCTTGCCTCTCAACCAGCGGCCGGAGGTTCTGGAGAAATCCGACGGGGTCCGGGAGATGTTCGATCACCTGAAAGCAGACCAGTACGTCGAACGACCGGACCCCCGCCATCGAGCGGGGTTCAAGAAAATTCGCCGTGCGCAGATCCGAGAGCCCGTAGTGTGCGCCGGCAAATTTCAAGGCCCGCTCGTTTACGTCAAACCCCGTGACTTGGTAGCCTGCATCGCGCGCCCGACTCAGGAAATGACCGGTATGACATCCCAACTCGGCCAGTCTCCCTCCGCGACAGGGAAGATCTTTGAGGAGCCGGCCGAACTCCCACCTCCAGTAGAAATCCGGCGAGAAGTGAGTCTCATAGTACGCTTGATCGCCTGCTTTCATCGGTGAGCTGAAACACAGACCGCACGAGAGGCATTCCGCCACGGTGAATTCGCCGCAACGCTCCACCGCGCGGAACTTGCGTTCTTCGCGACAGACAGGGCACGGTCCCTTCACTTCTGTGGACTCCGCGCTCCGGCTTGACCCTGCCGGGTGGGACGACGGATCAGGCATGATGGCGAAGTATGCTTTTGTCCCGGTGGAAAGCCAAGTCGAACATCCCGGCACAAAGGGCGGCCGAGTAGATGGTGCAGGCGATGGGGAACAGGTACGGATGGGTCACATTTCGGCGGTTCAACACCCAAATCCGGAATAGGCCGGAGATGGCGGCAAGGCTGGCCGTTCCCTGCCAGTTCTTGAGATAGAAGTAGAGAAGCGATTTCAACTCCTCGGCCAGCGGCAGGTGTGCGAATCGCCGCTTCGTGCGGGTCCCCCCGCTGGGCGCTTTTAGGTGGTAGATCCCCGCTGTGGGATCTTGAGCGATGCGGCCCCCGGCGAGGTGGAACTTTCGCCCGAAATCGAGGTCCCCGTGAAGGCTGGCGCGACCGAAACACTCGTCCAGCCCCCCCACCGCGATGGCTGCGGAGCGAAGCACAGAGCAGTTACACGTGCGGAGGATCGAGATTTCGGTGCGGAGGGTGAGGGTTGCCGGGATGTGTGTCCATCCGAAAGGGTGGGTGAGCATCCAATCGGGGATCTTGTCCAGCGGCTCAAGGTTGCTGCCGCGCTCCCACCAGATGGCGCCGTTGACCGCCACGAGGTCCTTTTCTCCGTAGTTCAGGAGATGGCGCCGCACGAAATCGCGCTTGATGAGGATGTCATCATCCACAATCAGCACGATTTCGCCTTTCGCCTCCCGGATGCCCACGTTCCTGGCGCGGCACGGATTGGGCTCCTCCTGCCGGATGAGCCGAATGGCACCCGAACGATTGAGGCGGTCCAAGTCTTCGCGGGTCTTTTCCAGATGCGAGACCGACTGGTCGATGACGAGAATCTCGTCCGGCTTGCGGTCTTGGTCGAGGAACTGCTGAATCGTCATCCGGAGGACTTCCTCCCGGTTATACGTAGGGATGACGACGCTGATGGAGGGGTTCACCCCGCTAGAGGCCCAGCGGCCTGCCGCGGGGAGGGACTCGGATCCGCCTTCTCGTAGGCGGGGGTCTGAATGCCCGTGCGAGCCTCTAACGGGGTTCAAGTTTGGGCGCAAATCAGGATATTCGCGCCTCCGGGGAGCCTTTCATCGAGATCGATGAGGGCCTCCCAGAAGCCAGCCCGGCTCATCGGCAATTGGATCCCGCTGCCATACCCGGACAGGAGGTAGAAGAGGGATCCCCACCGGCGATGGGTAACGACGCGAAATCCCGCATCGGAAAGCCAACCCAGAACGCCCTCCGCCCGCGCTTCCAATCCCCGAATGTCCTCGGGTTTGGAAAGAAATGCCGCGGCGGCCTTCCTGGGCACGGCCCCCAGCCACGAGAAAACGGGCATGAAGAGAACCAAGCGTCCACCGGGTTTGAGAATCCGTCGAATTTCTCCAATGGCCGACTGCGGCTGATCGAGATGCTGCAAGACGGCCCGGCACACGGCCGCGTCGAACTCCCCGGTTTTGAAGGGCAGTCGCTTGATGTCCGTGCGGACAAGATTCAGAAGGGGCGTGCGCTTGGCGGCATCGCCCAGCATCGCGGCGGAAACGTCCACGCCGACCCTTTGGACACCCTCCGGGAGGTGGGAGAGAAGAATCCCCGTTCCGCAGCCGACGTCCAATACGCGGGCACCGGGGGTGGGACTCAGCCATTCGACGCACCGTCGGATGGAGCGCAAATAGACGCGCTGCGCGGAAACAGATCGGACGTAGTAGTTGCGCACGAAATCGTCGCCCAGCTTCAGGAAAGTATCTTCGGCCATGAAAGGGGGGGGGCCTCGACTCCGGCCTAGGCGGCCTTCAACGCCATGGCAACCCGGTCCACCTGTGTCTCGGAAAGCGAGAGGGCGGAGGGCAGGCTGATCAGGTGCCGTGACCAATAGTAAGCGTTCGGGAATCGCTCGGCCAGTTCGGCCTCCCGCATGGCGCCGTAGGGCTTCAGGGCGGGAATGGGCACGAACGCCGACCGAAATTCAATTCGCGCCTGGGTGAGACTCTTCCTGATCCGATCGGCCGAATTTTCGTCCGCCGCCAGCAGACTGCACAGCCAGGGCACCTCGTTTTGATCCATCTTCAGCATCCCGCCCAGCGGGGATCCCTTGAGGCGCTCTTCGTACCATCGTTGGATTTCCCTTTTTCGAGCGACGATCTCCTCCAGGCGCCGGAACTGACCCACCAGCAGCGCGGCCTGGAGATTGGTCAATCTGTAGTTGTAACCGGTTTCGAGATGGTCGTAGGAGCCGGCGGTCAACACGCCCTGATTGGACAGCAGGTAAACCCGGTCGTGAACCTCGCGGTTGCGCGAGGCGACGGCGCCACCCTCGCCCGAGGTCACGTTCTTGTTGGCGAAGAAACTGAAGGCCGAAACAATCCCGGAGGCGCCGACCGGCCGCCCGTTGACGCGGCATCCCAGGGCTTGGGCGGCGTCTTCAGCCACCCAAAGGCCTCGCCGCGAAGTCTCTTCAACCAGCTCAGAGAGGTCGGCAACCACTTTGCCGTAGAGATGAACGGCCCAGAGTCCGACCGCACCCTGCCGGGCGAGTTCCGGGAGGCATGAGCCATCGAGAACGGGCCGGTCTCTGCGAACATCCACAAAAACCGGTTGGGCCTGTTGGTATCGGACGGCGTTGGCGGTGGCGACGTAGGTAAACGCGGGAACGCCCACCTTATCGCCCGGACGGACGTTCACGGCGAGCATGCAGAGATGACAGGCCGCCGTCCCGTTCGACACGAGACGGATGTGCGGCATTCCCGTAGCCAGGGCCAAGGCTGCTTCCGCTTCGGCGCTGAACGACCCCTTGGCAATCTCATTCCGTCGGACCGCCTCCGCGAGGCGGTCTGTATCCTCCTGAGCGAAGGCCGGCCCGCTCACGCGGATGAACTCGGGCGCGTTGGCTGAGGAAGAGCTTCCGGCGGGCTCAAGGCCGGCGGTCGATGGGATTCGCCCTTGGACGGTGGGAAGCGTTCGATGGAGACCGATTCGGACGAGGTACTTGAACAGGGCGGCGGTATATCCCGAGAAAATACTGAGAAACTTCGTCTTGCTTTGGCCGGCGGGCCGCAGCTTGTAGAAGACCGGAATTTCGATCATGGAAAGGCCGAGCCCAACCGCCTGATGGAGCAGGCGAAAGAAGTAGTCCCCGTATCCGAAAAAAATGGCATCGAGAGGGAGACGATCCATCCATGCGCGCCGCATCGCAAAGAACCCGCAGAGATTGTCCTGGATGCGGGTGCCCAGGACGATCCGAATCGCCAGGTTGTAGAGGGAGCTGCAGTAGTAACGGAACCCGTCCTGCATCCCCCCCCCGAACACGAAACGGGAGCCGACCACAAGATCGTAGTAGCCCAGGAGGTCTCTCATGACCGGGATGACGCGCGGATCGTGGTTGAAATCGGTGTCCATGACCAGCAGATGGTGCCCCCGGGCCTCTTCGAGTCCCCTCCGAATGGATTTCGCCAGGCCCCGATCCGTTTCGCGGATGATCAGACGCACACGGCCGTCCGCGCCGAATTCCCGGCGCACGACGTCCGCCGTTCCGTCCGGACTCGAATCGTCCACCACGATGACTTCAACCCCCGCTCCAGAGGCATCCAGGATGGCACGAATCAGTGGGGCGATGTTTTCTGCCTCGTTGAAGGTGGGAAGGATGACGGAGAGCAGCGTTGATGGACCCATTCAGGAAAGCCTTGCCGCCCTATATAACAAAGCACAGTCGCGCGGGCAAACCCGTCCCAGCCGGCTCGATTCAGGTGAAGTCCCACGTTCGGACTTGTGCAAACGGGACGGAAAACGTATGGTTCGCGGCGAATGGGCCACCCCCGGCCGAGCCGCTTTCAGCGGGCCCCCTTGCGGGGACTCAGCGTCGTGCTTCTCTCGGCACGGCGGCTGTCCTGCCGCCGGACACGCCGCCTAGCCCACCTCGCCGCATTGGCCGTCTTGGTCACAATCCTTTCAGCTCTGAAACCCATCACCCTCGACGAAACGGCCTACCACGCGGCCGCCGCGCAGATCGCCCGCGCCCCCTTGGACCCCTATGGATTCGTTCTGTTCTGGCTCCAGTCTCCCCTGCCCGCCAACCATTCGATCCTCCCGCCGGTGAGCAACGCGTGGTGGGCTCTCGGGCTCCGGATTCTCGGTGACCATGTACCCGCGTGGAAGCTGTGGATGTTCCCATTCAACTTTCTTTTCGTCCTTGGACTTCACGGCCTGCTTCGCCGAACGTGCCGGGGCCTTGAAACGACGCTGTTGTGGATGACTTCTCTCTCCCCGGTCTTTCTCCCGGCTTTCGGCCTCATGTTGGATGTCCCGTCCATGGCTCTTGCGCTGACCGGGCTGAACCTTCTCATGACGCCGGGGCAGAGGGGGAGTGTCCGCCGCGCGTCCCTTGCAGGCTTGTTCTTCGGCCTTGCCGTCCAGACGAAGTACTCGGCGTTTGTCCTCCTTGGAGCTGGATGCCTGCACACGGTCCTGTTTGGAAGAATCCGGCGGGGAGTTGCGGCCGCGGTCATCGCTTCAACCCTGTTCCTGTCGTGGGAGGTGTTCACGTACGTGAAGTACGGGGAATCTCATTTCCTGCATCCGATCCTCCACGGATACCCCATTCACGTTGAGCCATGGCCCCATTTCATCCGGCCGCTATTTGTTTTTACGGGAGGGCTGCTGGCCCTGCTCGCCCCGCTCGGATTTCTGGGTCTCGGTCTTCCCGGCTGGGTGTCCGTGGCCCTCATGGCGTCAACGGCGCTGGTCTATGCGGTTGTGGGCGTGTTCCCGGAGGCCGCGATGCCGTGGGCGACGCGGTTTCATATTGCCGAAACGCACTTCTCGCTGATTCGAAGGCTGTTTGCGGGGCTGGGCATGGTTCTGTGGGGAACGATTCTGGCCGGCGCCGTTCGCGGCATGGCATGGGATGCGGCGCATCGAGGGTGGAGGGCCTTTCGGCGGGCTTCGCGGAGATCCGAGATCTTTTTGTTCGCCTGGCTCGCGGCTGAAATCGTGGGGTACTTCGCCCTCTCGCCCTTCCCGGCGGCACGGCGGTTCATGGGAATGGCGGTCGTGGTCACGATGATTCTGGGCAGGCTGGCGTGTGTCCGGCGGGGGCGAGGCGCAAGCGCCTTCCTCCTCCCTTGCGCCGCCGTTCTCCAGATACTTCTGGGTCTCGCCTATGCCGGGGTCGATGAAATGGAAGCCCGGTCACACCAGCGGGGCGTGGCCTTGGCCAAGGATTGGATCGAGCAGCGCGACCCCGCGCCCTCGGTCTGGTACACGGGCCACTGGGGATTCCAGTTCTATGCGGAGCGCGCCGGGATGCAGCCGATCGTCCCGGAGCACTCGATGGAAAAATCCTATCTCGACCTTCCGCCGGCCTCCTTCATCCGGGCTGGGGACTGGTTGGTCATCCCGGATGGAAGCGTGTCCAAACAGCAGGTCAAGCTGGATGGAGAGTCAGGACCGCTGAGCCGGAGGACCACCCTTCGGATCGCGGATCGCAATCACTATCGCACGCTCTGGTGCTATCACGGCGGGTATGCGCCGCTGTGCCGCCTCGGAGGTCCGAGGCTGGAGGTGGACGTCTACCGGGTGGATCGGGACTTCACGGCCGGCCCGCCGTAGGATTGTTTTTCATGACACCAATGCGCCGCCAAATCTGTCTTGCTCTTTTCTGGAGCGGGCTGTTCGGCTTCTTCGTCGGCGCGTTCGGGCACGCCACATGGCAGATCGCCGTGGAAGATGCGCAGGTGCTCGCCGGGGTTGTCCAATATCCCTTCAAATCTCCCGAGTACCAGGCGCGTACGGCTCTCTGGGCCTTTGCAAATCAGATCAGCGCCGTCTTGCTCTGGCTGGGGATCTCCGAGAGGGTCCTCTCGATTGCCTGGAGCGGATTTCTGAGCTGCCTCTCTTTTCAGGCGCTTTCGTTGCTGACCCTGGTCATCAGTCGGAACGTGCTGCCGGCCATCGCATGTCCATTCCTGGTCCACTACTCGCGCCTGCTGGAATCCGTGGGCGATGTGGTCTACCCCGTCTACCTGTCCGGCCTGCATACCCACGGGATTCTGGGGCTGTCGTACATGGTCCTTACCGTGGGAATCCTCTCGTCGGGGCGCCGCCGCCTCGGGGCGTTCTTGCTCGGATTCGCCCCGGCCGTACATGCGAGTTGGGCCGTTTGGACCTGGGGACTCGTGGGCATTGTTTGGCTGATTTCCGAACACCACAAAAAGTTTGCCATGCGAAAAAACGCCGGAGCATTCCTGTTCGGGGTTCTGATCGCCGGGATAAGCTACTCGGTTCAGCGCTTCGGCTTCCGAGATGTTCCCGCGGTGCCGGGCGAGACGGCCGCGGCCTACTGGGATGCCTTCACGCGGCTCTGGGACTATCACCGAAGGCCGCTTTCATGGGCCGAGATCTCGTCGAGTCGCACGTTCTTTCTTTCGGTGATCGGTCTGGGCATCGGAGGGTGGGGCCTGCTGAGGATGAGGCACTCGATCCCGGCCGGCGGCGTTGTGCTTCTGAGGATTTTTTTCCTGGCGACGGGCCTGGGCATCTTCGCGCTGCTCCTGCACGCGGTCCCGTTGGGCAAGTTGCCCTCCGCCGTCGCCCTCCTGATGCCCGGACGGTGGATCAACCTCGCGTCGTTCATGACGCTCCCGATCTTCCTGGGCTTGCTGGGAAGTCGAAGGGAGAATGGCGCCACGCAGGCGGTCTTGGCCGGATTCCTATTGGTGGTGGCGATCCAAGCGCCCTTCTGGGTGCTCAAGGGCCTGGCGTTGTTTCTCGTCCTGTTCGTTGCCTCGGAATTCTTCAGCGGTGTCTTGCGCACATCGAGCCGGGCGGGCAGGAGGGTTGCCGCCGCCGGGCGGGCGGCACAGGCGATCGTTCTGCCGGCGATGGCCTTGTCGGTCTTGATCCACTCATGGAAGGCCTGGCCCGACTCCTGGAGGCAAATGCGAGACCGGGAAAATGACCCGTTTTTCTCCTCGATGGCCGGCGGCCAAGGAATGGTGATCGCCTCGCCCGCCGCGAACATGCTGCAACTCCGGACGCGACGGCCGATGCTTTTTTCCGAATCCAAATTGGATCTTGTCTCGTACGTGCCGTCGATCGGTCCCGACCTCAACCGGCTTCTCAACGTTATTTCGAACCTGGATTTTCTCTCCCCGCCGATGCGTCCGGACGCGCACATCGACGGTTTGAGGTCGATGAACTTCGGTTGGCTGGGCGGTCGAGTGAAGCAGACGTGGGAGTCGCGCGACGCGGCGGGTTGGCAGGCGATTCGCAGGGAATTCGGCGCGACCGAGGTGGTGACGTTGGCCGACTGGCGACTCCAACTTCCGGAAGCCGCGCGCAACGAAGAGTTCGCGCTCTACCGCATCCCGGCCGGCATGGAGGAATGACGGCGGCGAGTCGGACGGAAGAGACCCGGGTCACAGGCCGGCCGTGATGGCCGATCACGAAAGGACAGGATCACGACTGCGCCCCCGCGGCCGAGCACCGCGGGCTATCGTTCCGTAAGCCTGACACGGAGGGCTTCCTCGACATCCTTGCCGGTCTTGGCGGCGAAGTACCAGTCCATGGTTTGCTTGAGCCCTTGATGGAAGGCGACTCTCGGTTTCCATCCCAGGAGCTTCTCGGCCAGTGAGTTGTCGGCCACTCGATTGACGGGCCCCGTAGGCATCTCCGGCTTGGTCACGATTCGGGGCCGGAAGGAATCCCCGCGAAGTTCCGCCGCGTATTGGATGACGGAGTTCACCGCATCCAAGACCCGGATTCGCTCCATCGTCCCGAGATTCACCGCCGTTCCGTCACTTATTTTCTCCGCGGCCAGGAGGGTCCCTTCCACGATGTCGTCCACGTACGTCCAGTTTCGGATCTGTTCGCCGGTTCCCCACACTTCGAAGGGATCCTGCTTGACAAAGGCGCGAGCGATCATCGCCATGACGGCATGGTTCTCCACGCCCCTCGGGCCGTATACGGTGAAGAACCTGCAACTGGCGCAGCCGACTCCGAACTGCTTGTGAAGCGCCACCAGGGTCATTTCCGCCATGAGTTTCGCCCAGCCGTACATATTGTCCGCGTCATAAGGCGGGCCGACGTCCGTTTCTCGGAGGTAACGCTTGGTCTGGGGATCCCGTTGCAGATGGTTTGGGTAGACGCATCCTGACGATGCAAAGACGATCTTCTTCACGCCCGCCGCGACGGCGGCGCGAAAGACCAGCCCGTCCAGAACCAGGTTTGATGCGCATTCGGCCTGATGGAGGTCCACGTACCCTCGTCCGCCATGGTCGGCGGCGAGGTGGAAGACCACCTCCACGCCCTCGGCGGCGCTCTTGGCCGCCCCCTGCTCGTTCAGATCCGCGCGCGTGAATTGAACTCCTCCACGGGAGATCAGCGGTTCCAGGTTTTCCAGCTTTCCGCTGCTCAGGTCATCCACGACGCTCACCTTCGCGCCGCGCCTCGCGAGTTCGCGGACAAGATTGGAGCCGATGAAAGATGTACCCCCCGTCACCAAGACAGGCTTGTCTTTCCACTCGTATTCGGAAACAACCCGTTGATTCATTTCACGCCTTTCAAATCACTTTCCTGATTCCATCTCGACCCGCGGTCTTGCCCGCCTACCGGGGCCCGACGACAGCCACTGCGGGGCAGGAGTTAGGCCGCCGGAGCACTTCCGCGTCTCAGCCTTGCCCCGGAACCACTCGTGGATGATACTCCGAAATGTCGGCATTCGACTCTGGAAGGAAGAGGAAGGGGTCAAGTCTTGAATTGGCACAGGTGGGCAGGGATGGTGGTTCACAGATGTATCAATTCAAGACTTGACCCCAGGTCTGCCAAGACTTGACCCCAGGTCTGCTAATAAAGTATACTGTCACCTATTATTCCATAAATGGCGGAGCGCCAGGGCGAAGCAGATCGTCTGGATGGACGCGGCGATCGTGGAGACGGGCTCCGGAGGCAGAACGGCCCCGATGAACTCGTTCACTCGCCCCTGAAACGCGATCCATGGATCGGACGGAATGGATTCCAGCAGCGGGCGGATTTTCGCAAGGAGCGGTTGCGCGGGTGCCGTGTCCAGGTGGAAACTGGGGAGGAGTTGCGGGCGTCCGAAGCGGGCGTGGGAGAGAATCACCAGGAAGTGGGCGCCGCACATGGCGAGCCAGATGGGAAGCAAGGGACGGTGAACGGCCGCCCTTATCGCTCGTGGGCCTTGCTTGGCTTCGCGCAAGGTCCACGTCCAAGGACGGCGAAACGAGGGTGCATGGAGACCGGGCGCCGCCAGCAGGATCATCAGCACGAGGGCCGCGTAGGCGTGGTTCTCGTGGGCGCGGGTTCCGAGTTGCGGGACAGTCAGACCCGTCACGATCATGAGGAGCAGGATGGCGGTATGCCGCTGAGATCCCTCCCGCATATCCGTGCCGGCCCTGAGGACTTGAGGGAGCCCGCGGAGAATCGCTTCGGTGAGCCGCAGGAGGGCGGGACCGGCAAGGATCAAGAGAAGCCCCGCGGCGAGGAGGACCAAGAGTGAAACGAAGTAGAACATTGAATACCGGCCGAGAACGAGACTTGGGTGCATTGCGGGATCGGAGGGGCGAAGCCATCCCAGTCCGCAGATCACCAGCAGGAGCCAGCCGCAGAGTCGCGCGAAGCGGCCGGGGTCGCCGGTCCACCGGCGGCCGGGGATCGCGGGAATCCGGAGCGTAAACGCGAGGATAATCAGAACGGCCAGGATGATGCCGGTCCGATCCAGCGCCGCGAACAACGAAGGGGGAAGTACCAGCGCATAGGTCGGCCCGGGCTGATCCAGAACGGCTTGGAAGAGTCGCGTGACCGGTCGCCAGACGCTCACGCAGTTGTTGCAGAGGGCCACCATGTACCCGGATACGAAAACGTACTGCCTTGGAAGGGCCGCCGCATCGCCGCCGCCGAGCACGAGAAAGACCGCGCCGGCCAGGAGAACCGAGGATGCCCCCGCTGCGTACCAGACCAAGGCCGCTCTTCTTTCCCGGAGGAATTGGAAGGTCAGGAGCAAGAGGACCGGAGCCCCGAAGAACATGAGGCCTTGCGGCTTGAACATGGCGCTTCCGAGGAGCGCGGCGCCCGTGGCCGCCCATGCCAAGCGATCGTCCCGGATACCACGGAGCAGCAATAGCGACAGCAGAACCATGGAAGTATGGGCGCCGTCCCAGTAGCCCTGCCATGCGCCGTGAAGGATGAACCAGGGGTTCAACCAGAAAAGATAGTACGCCCATCGCTTGCGCTCCGCCCCCAGAAGACGCGCCAGCAGCCAGAGGATTCCGGCTTCAAAGCACAGTTCGAAAAACTTGTGCGGCGCCCACCAGAATCTCGGGATGGCATCGGCGATCCGGTATGCAGCGCCGGCAAACCAGAAGGAGAGGATTCCGTACCCGCCGTCTCCCGAGAAGGCGTGGGCCAGACCCTCGCTCGTGACCCGGGGGCCCCAGTCGAAAACCCAGGGGTCCGGGTCGGCCATCCCGTTGAAGAGAAGTCCCGGGGCCCTGAGTAGAAGGCCCAGAAGGAAAAGGAGGACTTCAGCCCGGCGATTCCTATCCACTTTTCTTTCCCATGGCGCGGAACCGCCGGGTTGCCCGACCGACGATGGGCGGAAGGAGGGCCTTTGCTCTCGCTTTCCATTTTCCGGCCGCCGCGCGCTTGAAGAAGTTCACGCACTCGCATTTCATGAAGCGAGAAGCGTCGTCATGGCCAAATTGCGACTCGTAGGCGCGTGTGAGATCCATGGCGAAGCCGGCCTGAGTGTCCAGGAGGGCGAACACCCACAGGAGGAGATAGTCGCGCCGATCCCGCTTCGATTGTTCCAGCCAGGCGATGGAGCGAAGATACCGGGCTTCCGCGTACGCGGGCGACGGCTTGCAGGCCCACGAGACGAGGGACTCGGTCAGAGGCGGGGCCTCACGGGAAAATTCTCCCACCGTTGCCTGCCTGAGACGCAGGGCGGCGCCGATTTTCAGATCCGAGATCCAGAAGCCCGTTTCCGCCAGTTCCCGGTGGGCATCGACGAACAGATCCTCCCCTTCGTAGGCGTGGATCAGGCCCGGTTCGATGTCCAGCGCCAAGACGCCGTTGCGGAGGGCGTTCGGGAGGCTGTTGAAGATCCGGAGATCCGCCCCCTGAGTGTCGCACTTGAGCCAGTCCACGCGATCCAGTCCGAGCGATCGAATCACGGTCTCCAGCGTGGCCGTGGGAACCCGCGTCTCTTTCACCACCCGGAAGGAATCGACGAATTGGTAATCCGAGAGGGACTTCAGGTCGGGTCGCAGGAGGCTCGAACAGTAGGGGGAGCGCGTGAGGTAGAACGGCGCTTCCGCGATCGAAGCGTCCCACGTTACGGCCTTGTTGACGATACAGGTTCGGTGAAATCGCCCTTCCTTGATCTCGCGCATTTCCCGGAGATCCGGATCAAAGCCGATGTAGATCGACTGGGGGGCGATTCGTTCCCAGATGGCGGGAGGATCACCGGAGGCCCCGACATCGACGAGAACCGGAGGCGTTCCCAACCGGGCCAGCGGGATTTCGAACGAGGAGGACTTCATCAAGCCACGCGGCACAGGTAGGTTCGCGCTTGGACGGGCTCGCCCAGGTGGCTGTCCAGATAGCTGTGTGGGACGCTTTCATAGGTGCGCTCCAGATGGAGAGGGTCTTTCTCGAAGTGCGCGCACAGCTCGTTTTCGTTGAAGATGATTTCGACCACCGGGCTGTTGTAGGCCAGTTTGCGAAGCAGGGTCGTGGCTCGGCGCCGAACGACGGGAACGGTGTGAAAAATGCACCAGCGGCGCGAAACCCGCCCGGCCTCTTGGATGGCCTCGGCGTAGCCCAGGAGATGCATCAGCACGGTGCCGGAGATCAAGACATCGCAACCGTTCGTCTTCAGGGGCAGGGCCGTGGCATCGCCCACCAGAAACGGATGATCGGGTTGGCTCGACCGGGCCAGATGGATCATGGGCGTGGAGTAGTCCAGGCCGACGTAATCGATGGGTTGCTTGAGGAGGAAGCGGAGGACTTCCGCATTCCAGCCGTTCCCGCATCCCGCTTCGACCAAGCGGGAAGATGCGAGACCTGTGTCCGTCACGGCTTGGGAGAGGGCCAGAAAATCCTCTCGGGGCCGGCCGGCGTACATCTCCTGCAGGACCGGCTGGAACGCGTCCCGCTGGCGGGCGGGGACGTCCGGGGATTGCCAGCCCTTCGTCAATTCCGCCGGGGGGGGGGAGGTCAGGATTTCGCATCGAAACGGGTCGTGAGCCGGCCGATCCCGTCGAAGGATTCGGCGAAGCCGTCTACGCAGTTCAGTCCGCATCCGCAAGGCCCGACGTGCTTTTCTCCCTCAGGCCTGCTGGAGCTGCGCGCCGCGGCCCGGCCCCGAGGAGGACGCAGGGAGAAACCCGACTTTACTCCGGGCGCCGGTCCAGCGCACATCCGGGATCAAGACGTGTTTCCGGGCCAGGATACGCGACTTGAACGGCCCGAGGTCCTGAAGCATCGTCCGCACTTCCGTTTCGACGTCCACGGAAGGCTTGTAGCCCAAATCGAAAAGCTTCCGGTGATCCGGGTTGTAGTAGTGATCTTCCGATTCGAGGCGGGGATTCTCCAGGGGCCGGATCTCCACTCTCAAGCCGAGCCCGCCGCCGACCTGTTGAACGATCTGCGCGAGTTGGGTGACGTTGTAGACCTCCTGAAACTGGTTCAGCACGCGGTATTCCCCCTTGGAAGCGGGATTCTCCAGGGCCAGCGTCAGGCACTGCATGGAGTCTCTCAGCGGGATGAATCCGCGCTTCTGCCCGCCTTTCCCATAGGGGGTGAGCGGATGGCCCATTACGGCCTGACAACAGAAGCGGTTGATGACGGTGCCGAAGGCTTGATCGAAATCCAGCCGCGTCATGAGGGCCGGAGCCGTTTCCGCCCCGCCGGCCCGCGTCCCGAAGACGACTCCCTGCATGACGTCCGTGGCTCGCAAGCCCCAGATCCGGCAGGCAAACATGATGTTGTTCGATCCGTGTACTTTGCTCCAGTGGTACCAGGATCCCCCTTGGCGCGGGAAAGGCAGCCGGTCCCGTCGTCCTCGGTACTCGATTTCGAAGAAGCCCTCCGGGATATCGAGGTTTGGGGTTCCATACTCCCCCATGGTGCCCAGTTTTACCAGGTGGGTATCGGGGCTCCGGTGGCGGATGGCGAAGAGGAGGTTGAAGGTGGTCGTGAGGTTATTCGTTTGGACGAATACGGCGTGGTGCGCGTCGACCATCGAATAGGGTGCGGAGGGGCATTCTCCGAAGTGGACGACCGCGTCCGGCCTGAACTCGCGGACCAGTTTGTCCACGAAGGCATACCGTCTCAGGTCGCCCTTCCAGAATCGGAGCGGTTTTCCGAACCGTTTCTTGAACGCGCGCAGGCGTTCCGCGATGGGAGGGGTGGGGATGGCGCTCCACGAGCCCATTTCCTGAACCCACTTTCGGCGGAAAAAGATATCGGCCCCGGCCACGTCATGCCCGCGAGCCGCCAGGGCTTGGGCGAGCGGCCATCCCAGGTATCCATCCATGCCGGCGATCAGTATTCTCATTTCACGACCTCCTTCACTTCAAGCGCCATGTCCGGAAAACGAGGACTCATACAGTTGATGGAATTTTCTTGCCATCGCCTCGGGGCTGAACTCCCGCGCCCATCGTTGGGCGCCTTCACGGCCTATTCTCTGCCGTTGCTCGGGGTCCGACAGCAGGGATTGCAGGGCGGAGTGAAGAGCTCGGAAGTCGCCCTCGGGAACGATGATCCCGGCTTCTCCGATCACTTCGGGGATGGCCCCCGAATCGGACCCCACCACGGGGATCCCGCACGCCATGGCCTCGCCGATGACGCGGCCGAATTGCTCGCTCATGCCCGGGGTGGTGAGCGAGGGAACCGCCAGGATATCCATGGAGTGGAGATAGGCCGGAACCTCACGGGCGGAGACTCCACCGGCGAATCGGACCCGATGGGAGAGGCCGGTCGCCTGGGCGAGGAGGAACGCGTCGGAAAGGAAGGGGCCGTCACCGACGATCAGGGCGGCGGCGTCCGGCAAGCCGTGAAGCGCCGCCAGCAGAATGCTGATGCCCTTGTCCCAAATGATCCGGCCGATGAACCCCACCGTGGGTTTGCCGGCCGTGCCGTGGGTATCCCGCACGCGGCGCACGGCATCGGGGTCGGCCGTTTTCGCGATGCAAGGCCGGAAGGTGCGCTCAATCCGGAGCCGCCGGGGATAGCCGGCATTCCGCATGGCGCGGATGGCGATGGAGTTGACGGTGTTCCCGCCTGCGATCACCCTCCCGACCGTGGCCCACCAGAGTTTGGTGTGCCTTCCGAGCGGCGGCGCGGTGTTTGTGCTCTGCCAGAAGAAAACTCTCGAACAGAGCCGATGGTAGGCACAGAGACGGGCGATCTGTCGGAACTGGGGCGTCGAGGGCTCTTCATACACGTGAATCACGTCGGGATGGGCCTTTCGGAGCGCCTGTTTCAGAGGGGACTTGGCGAACTCCGATGCCCAATAGGACGGATCTTTCAGTGGAAGATGGATGATCCGATAACCTTCGTGCGGCACGTCGGCCGACCATTTCAGGAGCTTCGCCCAGGGCGGGCCCGGGAAGGGGTAGACTTCATCCGCCACGATCACCGTCAATTCGACGCCGGGAATGCGCGCCATCGCTTCGAACGTGGCCCGGTCGACGGGATCCAACCCATACGCACAGACGATCGTGATCTTCATGTGGGCTTCCCCACGGCCGCCCCGGCGCCTGGGCGGCCCCGTCGGAGCCGGTCGATCGCGCCCCGTTTGATCGCACGGGCCACGTTGGTCCAGAAGATGCCGGATTCCCGCATTTCCGGGATCCTCAGCAGGGCGGCGCAGAAGCCCAGAAATTCAGGAATGGAGTTTGCGGCGAGGTATTGGAGCGTGAACCAGGGGTCGCGCACGGTTTGATCGATGAGCGCCCGCTTGCAGGACTTGAATTCCTCTTCCGGCAGCACTTCTCGGATGATCCGGATGATGGAGGCGTAGCCGTGGTCGGGAGGCCGGTCGTAGTAGACCTTGTTGTTGACGCGGTGTTTGACGAGGGGAAACGCGGTGTAGTACGCGGGGGCCTTCTTGAGGGCGATCCCCGTCACGTACATTTGGGCGAAGAGGCTGTCGATGTGCCGGAGGTGCCCTTCCCAATCGATGAGATCGCGGCGGAGGACCGTTCGGGAGAGCACGAAGCAAGGATGGAACAGGGACTCCAAGGCATCGGCGCCCGCGGAGAACCGTCTGGAGTTCGGGAAACCGGACCAAGACGACACCGGTGTCCCTTCATCGTTGAACCTCTCCAGGTGGCTCAGGATCAAACCGATCTCCGGATCTTCCCTCAGGATCCGGCGCACCTCCCGCAAGGCTCCGGGCAGAAGGAGATCGTCGTCCGTCAGAAAGAAGGCGTGCGATCCGCGGGCGAATTTCCAGACGTTGTGCACATTCATGGAAAGTCCCAGGTTCGACTCGTTCCGAACGTAGCGCAGCCGCGGGTCCCTGAACGAGGACACGACCTGCGGTGTGTCATCCGGCGAGGCGTTGTCGCTCACCACAATCTCCAGATCCGAATCGGACTCCTTGAGGACGCTTTGAAGACATTCGCGGAGGTTGGCGGCGCGCCGGTAGGTGGGGATGACGATGCTGATCCTCGGTGAAGGCATGGGATCCGGTTTCAGACCACCGCCCGGCGACCGGCCGTCTGACGGCGGAAAAAATCCCGGAAGCGTTCCAGGACGAAATCGATTTTCTCATCGGAAAGGCCCGGATACACGCCGATGAAGAAGGAATCGCGCATGACGCGGTCGGAGTGGGCGAGGGATCCCGCGACGCGGGCCTTGATCTGGCGGTATGCGGGTTGGCGGAGGATGTTCCCCCCGAAAATCTCCCGCGTTTCGATGTTGGCCGTTTCAAGCCAATGAACCAGTTCGAAGCGTGACGCGCCTCCATGGACGGAGATGGGGAACCCGAACCACGAAGGATTCGCGCGCGAATCCCAACGAGGGAGGACGAGGCGATCCTGGTAGGACTGAAGGCCGTCGTAGAGTCGTGAGAAGTTTCGACGGCGCGCTTGAATGAATTCGTCCAGCCGGGCGAATTGCGCAAGGCCGATGGCCGCCTGCATGTCCGTGGGTTTGAAGTTGTAGCCGAGGTTCGAATAGGTGTATTTGTGGTCGTAGCCTTTGGGGAGGTCGCCCAGTTCCCAGCCGAACCGCTTTCCGCACGTGTTCGATTCGCCGGGGGCGCACCAACAGTCTCTTCCCCAATCCCGGACGGACCTGACCAGGCGGGAGAGGTGGGACCGGTTCACGACCACCCCCCCCCCTTCCCCCATCGTCAAGTGATGGGCCGGATAGAAGCTCAGCGTGGCCAGGTCGCCGAATGTGCCCACGCGGCGGTCGCCGAACGTCCCTCCCAACGCATCGCAGCAGTCCTCGATCAGGAACAAACGGAACTTTTCCGCCAGGCCGGTCAGGATCTCCATGTCGCAAGGGTTGCCCAGGGTGTGAGGGACCAGGATCGCCCGCGTGCGGGGCGAAAGGGCCGATTCGACGAGCGTCGGATCGATGTTGTAGGTGCCGATCTCGCAGTCGACGAGAACGGGAACCAGCCCGCTGTGAACGAGGGGGGCCAGCGTGGTGGGGAAGGTCACCGCCGGGGTGATGACTTCATCTCCCGGCCGGAGGGGATGGTCCAGTTGGGCGGACATGAGGGTCAGGACGGCCGTCAGGTTGGCACTCGAGCCGGAATTGACGAGCACGAAGTCCCGTGATCCGAAGAATCTTTTCATCTCCCGCTCGAATCGGTCTCCATAGCGGCCCAGGGTGAGCCAGAACTCCAGCGCGCTGTCGACCAGGTTCGTCATTTCATTCTCTCCGTAAACCCGGCCCGAGTATTGGATGCGCGACTTGAACGGGACGAAGGGCTCCGGTCGGTGGGCCACCCGATAGTATTCCCCGACCTTCTCGAGAATGTCCCGTCTCAGCGATTCGGCGCTTCCCGTTTGGGGCCGCGATTCGTGAGCGGACTGGGTATCGGAAAGCCAGTGTCGGCGGAAGCGTTTCAGGGCTTCCTGGAGATTCATGGCGTCCGTCCCGAGGAGCGTTTCCAGTTTGCCGGTGGTCAGGCCTCCTTGAAGAGGGCGGGTGGCACGCGGGCCCATGGCGGCCGTGGGCGTGGGGAGGACACGATCGGGATCCAGAGACATGGACTTGGCGAGCTGCTTTCCAAGATCGCTGCGGGTCATACGATCTTTTCCAACGACGTTGAAGATCCCACCGGCGCCCCGCTGAACGAGTCGAACCGTGACCTCGGCCAGATACTCCGCAAGGGTGGGATTGCACCATTCGTCCGATGGAACCCGCATCGGCTTCCCGGTCGGGAGGACCTCCCAAATCTGCATGGCGAAGTTTCGAGAAAGCCGGTTCCATCCGAAGACCGCCGTGGTTCTCACAATGATCGGATCGGACGTTTCGGATCGGATGCGTTCCTCCGCCTCGAGTTTAAGCCGGCCGTAGACGTTGACGGGGTGTGGAAGATCGTCTTCACTGTAGGGACCGCGCGTGCCGTCAAAGATGTAGTCCGTCGAATAGTAGACGAGCCGCGCCCCTTGAGTCCGGGCGGCTTGGCACACATGGTCGATTCCGTCCACCAGAACCTCCCGGGCCTCCGCGGGGTGTTCCTCGCAGGCGTTCACTCCGCCGGGTATGTTGACGGCCAGGAAAATCCATTCCGGTCGGGTCTCCTCCAGAGTTCGCTCGATGGCTCGTGCGTCCCGGATGTCCAGACGAATCGCGAACTCGGTGACGTGGCGAAAGGCTCCCCGGATGACTTGGACCCCGGAGTTTTCCAACGCGTCCGACAAGGCGGTCCCGACCAATCCCGAAGCTCCCAGCACCAAGGCTTTCATCTCAGGCCGATCCGCTCCCGTTATCGGTTTTGGAGTTCCCAGTCGTAAGGGATCTCGGTGGTGGAGGGGTCGAGCCGAACAATTTCAGCGGGGTCGTGGGGCTCCGTGGCGCAATTGGCCACGAAGGCGGGGGCCGAGCCGACGCCCTTGAAGCCGTTCCAGACGAGCGCCGGAACGCGAACGAGAACATGATTCGCCTCCCCCAGGAATAGCTCCATGATTTCACCGCGGGTCGGAGAACCTTCGCGCCCGTCGTAAAGAACGAGCTTGATCGTTCCGGACACAACGGCATAGTTCAGGACCATGCGCTTGTGCAAATGCCAGCCCTTGACCACGCCCGGGTAGACCATGGAGAAATAGATCTCGCCGAACTTCTCGAAATGCGGGGCGTCCGCCCGCAACATGTGCATGATTTTTCCCCGCTCGTCCTGAATCTGGCGCAACGGATGGATCTGCACGCCTTGGATCATCGTTCGCCCCTCATACAGTCTGCCCGAAGAAACCCCTGTACCATTCGATGGTTTCCCGAAGCCCCTCCTTGAGGCCTATCTTCGCCCTCCAGCCGAGGAGGCGCCGGGCTTTGGCGGTGCTGAGGTGCTGGGACAGGATTTCGCCAGAGGCGGTATCGAGGATCTTTGGATGAATGTTGTCGGCTCCCATCAAGCGCCCGATTCGGCGCACGAGGGTCAGCACGGTGACCGGCTCTTCGGAGCTGAAATTGAAGGCTTCGCCTCGAATCTTCGCCTCCGCCAACCCGTCGGCCAACCTCAGGTAGGCGCGCACGACGTCCTTGACGTAGGTGTAGTCGCGCACGTACTTCCCGTTGCTTCGGATGACCGGTCTTTCGCCTCCAAGCAGAGATCGGATGGTTCCCGGCACGATGCGGGACCAGTTCAGGTCGGCCCCTCCATACACGTTGCCGCACCGGGCGATGCCGACGGGCAGCCCATACGTGCGGTGGTAGCACCGGGCGAGCAGGTCGGCGCAACTTTTCGAGACTTCGTAAGGGAAGAGGCCGTTGAGGGGCATGTCCTCCCGATAGGGCAGCCGGGGGGGGGTTCCGTAGGCCTTGTCACTGGAGGCGATGACGATCCGCCGGACGAACCCGGATTGCCGCCGGCAGGCTTCCAGAAGATGGTAGGTGCCGCGGATGTTGGCCTCGAACGTCTGGAGGGGCGATCGGGCGGCCGTGGTCACAATGGTTTGCGCGGCGAGGTGGAACACCGTGTCCGCATCATGTTTGAGGATGGCCCGTTCGAGGGTTTCCGGGTCCTCCACCGCTCCATGGATCACCGAGATCCTTCGGATGTCGCCGCTCCGGAGCAGCTCGGAGTTCGGATCGGCGTCCCGGATGAGCCCGATGACAAAGGATCCGCGGGCCAGCAGCTCTTTGACCAGCCAGGAGCCGACGATTCCCGTGGCCCCGGTTACCAGAACGCGGCGGGAACTCCACGAGGGCCCCACCCTCTTGCCGTTTGGCTTCATGTCAATCCTTCCACTTTCACGAAAGCGCCGAGGAGATCCTGAACGTGACCGATGCCCATGCCCGGCGGCAGACGTGTTCGACGGTCCACCCGGCCCGCTTCAGCCATCCCCGGAGCGCTTCGGGGTCCCCCCACCTCTCGGCCTTCCGGAGCAGGGTTGCAGGCCCCTTCAATTCGGGATCGTGTTCGAGGGCCATCGCGGCATACTCCTTCCATCGGGTCCGACGGGTATCGACCCGCCTGAGTTCCGCTCGGGCCCAGGCGAAATAGTGTTCGGCCATCGACCGGCGAAGGGGGTTCGGTTGCTCCACCGCGGCCACGGGCGCCGGCCGGCCGTTTTGATGCAGGTCCGCTTCGAGGTGCTCGAACAGCGCGCGGAGTGTCTCGTGCGCTTCGTATTGCCTCAGCGCCCTCTGGTGGGCCCGGTTCGCCATCTCTTCCCTTTCCTTTTCGTGGGCCAGATAATACCTGATTTTGTCGGCGGCTTCCGCCGGCGATTGGAACACGTCCACCTCGCGGCCGACGTCGAAATACTTTCCCAGGAGCGGCATGTCCTCGGTCAGGAGGAATCCGCCGCACATCGGAATCTCAAAGAGGCGGCCTTTCAGTTGGTGGGGCGCATTCGGATCATTGGGGTTCGACGTGAAGCTGAGATTCACCCGCGTGCGATTGACCGCCCTCACGAACTCCGCCGTGGAGAGACCGGGATCCCGGTAGCCCCTCCCGTAGACGAAAACGTCCGCGCCTGCCTTGGCGATGTCCGCCATTGCCCGCTCCCGTTCGCCGTGCAAGGTGCCGACGAAGCCGGCGTCGTGTTCCTTCGGAACCCCGGGAAGCTTGGAAAAGACGGATCCATTGACGGGAATGATCGGCACCATCAGACGGGCGCGCGCGCCCATCCGGCGATAGGGTTCGACGACCGACGGCGTATTGGTGACGGCATAGTCGAGGTTGGGCAGCATCCATCGAGATCGGGTTTCGAACAAGACCTCGTCGTCGAAGAAAAAGCCCAGCACATGGGTCCCGCTCCGTCGGGCGGCCTGGAGGGTGGTGTCCGTCACCAGTCCCGTGAAATCGCACATATGGAGGAGATAGCGGGGCCGAAAGGTTTCCACCAGATCGAGAATCTCGCGGTTGGCTTGCGAGATTCCCCGTGCATTGGCGCCGGCGTAGATGTCGTACCGGAGGGCGCGGCGGAAGGTGCGGCACAACGGCTCGTACCAGGTGGCGTCTATGTCCCGGTTGCACGTGAGCTGGATCCCCGGTTCGCCGGCCAGGCCGAGCCCGCGCTGGCTCGTCAGGGTCACGAGGAGGACCGTGGCGTCAACCATGGTGCGCCAGCTTCCACGTCGATCGTCCGTCCACGATGCCCGTGTTCGTGACCTCCGGGACCCCGCCGTTTTCCGCGTGGTCCAGCACTTCCAGAGTAATGGCGTCGAGACCGACGATGTTCTGGAGCCAGGAGTGGGCGACATCCGCCCCGATGTGGAGTCCGTACAGCCCCGGGCGCAGAAAATTGTCCAGGGTGAATTCGATCGTGTAGCGGCCCGGATCCAAGTTCCACAGCTTCCGATCGCCGTCATCGTCCTGGTGGACGGTGAAAACGTGGGACCCATCCACGGCGCGAATCCCCGCGCCGAAGGCGACATCCTTCAGGGGTTCCAGGGCTTCGATGTCCAGGCCGACCGCGATGGGCTGTTTCCAGAACAGGCTGAAGCTTCCATTCGCGCTGTTCAGCAACCGGATGCGCCGGATCCTCAATTTACGGACGCCGCGGTGGTGGTCCTCGTCACGGATGGTTTTTTCGGCCGCGTCCACTTGGTGCATGCTGAGGTACCGGGCCACCACGTCGTTGGCGGGCCCGTCGGCTTTCCGTTCGCCCTGCTCCAGAAGGATCGCCCGGGGGCAGAGCGCCTTGACGGTGCTCATGCTGTGGCTGACGATCAGGACCGTGCGGCCCTCCGAGGCGACCTGCTCCATCTTGCCCATGCATTTCTTCTGGAAGACCACGTCTCCCACGGCCAGGACCTCGTCCACCAGCATGATTTCCGGACGGAGGTGCGCGGCCACGGCGAAGGCGAGCCGCACGTACATCCCGCTGGAGTAGAACTTTACAGGCGTGTCGATGAATTTCTCCACCTCGGCGAACGCCACCATTTCGTCGAACCGCGCGTCAATTTCGGACTTCCTCATGCCGAGGATGGCGCCGTTGAGATATACATTTTCACGGCCCGTCAGTTCCGGGTGGAAGCCGGTTCCGACTTCGAGAAGGCTGCCCACCCGGCCCGTGATCCGGGCACGGCCTTCGGTCGGTTCGGTGATGCGGGAGAGAATCTTGAGGAGGGTGCTCTTGCCGGCGCCGTTTCGCCCGATCACGCCGACCACCTCGCCGGGCTTCACCTCGAAGGAAACGTTCTTGAGGGCCCAAATTATTTCGTGGCTCGTGGCTCGTGGCTCGTGGCTCGTTGAAGATCGGAGAAGGCGGAAGGGGGATTTTATCTTGTCCATGAGGACGTCCCGCAGAGCGGTGTAGCCGTACAGGTTCCCCTGGCCGCTCCCGATCCGGTAGAGCTTGCTCAAGCCTTCGACTTGGATGACGGTTTCGGGCATGGCGTCAAATCACGTCCGCGAAGGTTCGTTCCATGCGGCGGAAGTACAGCAGACCCCCTGCAAGAACGGCGAGGACGACCGCCGTCGAAACGGCGATCAATCCGCCCGCCGGATGAGGCGTGCCCAGCAGGGCCCATCGGAAGCCTTCCACCACGCCGGCCATCGGATTGAGGCCGTAAAGCGTTCGCCATTTTTCCGGCACCAAACTGGCCGGATACACCACGGGCGTGGCGAACATCCAGAACTGGACCAGGAACCCGAGGACGTACCTCACGTCGCGGTACTTCACGTTCAAGGCGCACAGCCACAGGCCCACGCCCAGCGCGGTCATCATCGCGAGGAGGATGAAGAGAGGCAAGGTCCATACCGCGGCCGTGGGCGCCACCCTGAAATAGACCATGAGGAGCAGAAGCATGCCGAAGGCGATGGCCAGATCGACGAGGCCCGACACCACGGACGAAAGGGGAAGGATCAGCCTCGGCACGTAGATCTTGGTGATGAGATTTTGGTGGCTGACGATGCTCTGGGTGGACTGGCTCAGGGCGTTGGAAAAATAGGTCCAGGGCAGCAGCGCAACGTAGCTGAACACGGGGTACGGTTGGCCGTCCGAAGGGATTCGCGCGAGCTTGCCGAAGAAGAGACTGAACACCACCATCGTGAAAAAGGGTTGGATGATCGCCCAGGCGGCGCCGATCGCGGTCTGCTTGTATCGGACCTTGATGTCCCTCCAGATCAGGAAGTAGAGGAGTTCGCGGTAGTTCCAGATCTCGGCCCAATCCGGAAGCCGCCACCGGCTCGTCGGGTGGATGTCGATGACGGATCCTGATTCAATCGTTGCGTTCATGCCGGCTTTGCGCGCCTGCCTCCGGCGAATGCCCGGGTCCGGGCGCCGGGGGACTGAAAAGGATTTCATGGAGCACCGAGACGCCGATATCGCCGCCGTTCCAGCGACAGTCGAGAATCGCCACCGGAGACCCATCGACCGCCGCCCGCCGTCCGTTGCCCGTTCGGGCCGATTTCCTTCCGGCCACGCCGTTCCATGACCTCACGCTCTCAAAGGTCACGTCTCCTCGAGACTTGAGCGCATCCTCGACGATGTGCACGATATCCCCCTCGCCGACCACGACAAAATGGGATTTCCCCTCGGCCTGCAATCGTTTCAGCAAGGACTCGATTCCCTGCCGCAGGGTCCGGTACGAGTCCAGGGTTTTCTGGACGTACTGCACGGAGCGCTGCATGACGTGGCGCAGCCCGCGGGGCGTGACGAAGTAGCGGAGCCGCCGTCCATCGACGCTCTTGGCCTTGACGAGGCCGATCCGCATGCAACGGCGCAGGATGATGTTCGCGAGGCCGTGGGAAATCCCGCTTTGCCGGGCCAGGGCTCGTTGGGTGAGGTTGGGGTCCGCGGCCAGGAGTTCCAAAATCCCATAGGCCCTCTCCGGAAGATTGTCCATTTATTGGACATTATGGCCGTCGGTGGTCGGCGAGTCAAGGCCAGGCAGGGACGGTGCGGCCCTTGTCCTACTGCCGGCCAAGGAGGGTCGGCGTTGGAGCACAAGGGGCGTTTGCGACTGTCGAAATGGGGGTGTAAATATCATGCGCCTTGGAAGCCGTCCGATCCACCGTATCCGTCGTCATTCCCACGCGCTTCCGTCCCGAGGCGCTTCGGAAATGTCTGCTCTCCCTGCTCGGGCAGACGCAGCGGAAGCGATTGACGGACGTGATGGTGGTGGACGACGGGAGTTCGCCCGCCACGCGCGCTTGCGTGTCCGGCCTCGAGAAAGAATTTGCGAAGACCGTTCCGGAGTGCCGATTGACATATCTTGCGCAAGATTCTCTCGGGGCGAACGCGGCGCGAAACCTCGGGATTCGGGAGAGCCGGGGCTCCATCGTTGCGCTCATGGATGACGACGCCGTGGCGCCTGAGACGTGGCTGGAGGAACTGGCCGGCGGATTGGAGAGGGCGGGCGTTGACGCGGCCGGAGGAGCCATCCGGTTGCGGGTGGAGGGACCGCTCATCGGAAAGCACCGGGAGGAGGTCAAATCCCTTTTTGCGGAAGTGCTGGAGCCGGCCCGCACGGACGACGGGCGCGTGGTCCCGGTCACGTGCAACATGGCGGCCCGCCGAAATGTTTTCGACCGCGCGATGTTCGACGAAACCGTGCGCCCGCCCGTAGAGGAAATCGACTGGCTTGTCCGCGCGCGGGCCGCGTCGGTTTTCCTTCCCGACGCCTGGCTTTGGCACGAGAAATCCCCGGAGGAACTGCGTTTGGCTGCGGCCCTCCGACTGGCTTGGAAACGGGGAAGCGAGACAGGTTGGTGGAGTCGAGTTCGTCTTCGTCGCCCGCTCTCCCGCCGCTTACGCGAGGCCGGGATGTCCGCGTGGACCGTGCTGTTCTCGGTGGGTCACGTCGCGCGGCGCCGCTGCGTGGGCGGGCTCCTCACGGCCGCGGGCGAAGCGGCGAGGCTCTTGGCCGTTCTCGGTCTCATCAACCGCGGCGTTCGTTCTCCGAGGAGCTGGCGTTGAAGGCGGCGGCGCATCGAGCAGGCCGACCGCAGGGCGCCACGGGGACCGGGCAACCGCGGCTTTATCGAATGCCCCGCCGGGAATAGAATCGCGCGCTTGGCATGAATCGCATGGCCACCCCGAAGAAGGGCCGCCGCCTGCTGTTCGTCATCGATCAGCTTTCCGGCGGCACGGGACGGGTGTTCGTGGATCTTGCCCGGGGACTGGATCGAGCGCGATTCGAACCGCGGCTGGCCGTTGTCCACGGGGACTCGACGCTGCTGGGTCAGTGGCCGGGCGACCTTCCCGTGCATGCCCTCCGCCGGCCCGGCGAATCCTGGAGGCTCGGGCGATTCCTTGCTTATCGACGGCTTCAAAAGGTTGTGGAGGAGAATCGGATCGACCTGGTGGTGTCGGCCTTGGAGGTCTCCAACATTTATGCGGCCTTGTTGAGGAGGAGCGGGCGGCGCGCGCGGACCCTTCTTTCCTACCACACCAATTTGACGGCCTTCCGGCGCTACACGCGCGAGCGATTCAGTTTTTGCGGGCTGCCCATGGAATGGTACATTCGTCACCTGTACGCGTGGGCGGATGCCGTGGTTTCACCTTCTCGGGGCGGAGCGGAGGATCTGGTCAAGACCTACGGGCTGCCCGCTGGAAAATCGCGCTGGATCCCGAACCCCGTGGATCTCGGCCGGGTGCGGGAAATGTCCCATGAGCGGATCGAATGGCCGTGGCGGAGGGGGACGACGCCCGTCGTTTCGGTGGCCTCCGTGGGACAGCGGTGCGTGGACACCAAGGGATACGACGTGCTGGTTCGAGCGTTGGCCGAGTTCCGGGGAATCCGGGCGCCCCGGCTCGCCGTTCTGGGGTCGGGACCGCAGGAAAAGGCCGTGCGCGCGCTGGCCGCATCGCTCGGCCTGTCCGACCGCGTCTGGTTTGCGGGTAACCTGGAGAATCCCTGGAAATACGCGGCGCAAACGGATCTCTTTGTTCTGCCCAGCCGGTGGGAGACCTTCAGCCTCGTCCTGGTGGAGGCCATGGCCTCCGGGTTGCCGGTCCTGGCGGCGGACTGCGACTTCGGTCCGCGGGAAATCATCGAGCACGGCAAGTCAGGCTGGTTGGTGCCGCCCGATGATCCGCATGCGATGGCGGAGGCGCTTCGCCGGCTCCTGCCGCGGAAGGACGTGCTGAGACGGCTCGCCGGAAACGGCAGAAGGAGAGCCGAAGATTTTTCTCTCTCGCGCCGTGTGCCGGAGTATGAGAAACTTTTCCACGAGGTGCTTTCCACAAGATGAAACGATTGGGACTCCATGTTCGCGCCGCCGCGGAGAAGGTGGCGGGGAACGAGCGCCTCCTCAAAGTGGGCATGGCCGTGCTCCTGGTTTACCTCGGTTGGCGGGCCGGGGCCTATCAGCTGGGCCAAGGGGGAGGTCTGTGGGCCAACCTGGCCATGGGGGTGGTTGCCCTCGTTGCTCTGGCGGCCCTCCCGTGGCGCTTTGCGCTGACGATAGCGACGCTGGTGGTGGTGGGGGAGGGCGCCCTCCGGAAGTGGGTTTTTCCGGATCGGCAGCCGGCGGTGTACGCCTTGAAGTATCTCCTGCTGGCCGCCGTTTATCTCCGGTTCATGGTGGAATGGGGTACGGGGAAGGTGAAGATGATTGTTCCCAGCCGGCTCTCGCTTCTGCTCCTTCTCTATGTCGGCTGGGTGCTTGTTCAGGCCTTCAATCCGGCGTTGCCGGACGCGTGGATCGGGGGGGTCGGCGTTTTTCAGCGGCTTTTCATGATGCCGCTTTTTCTGGTCGTCCCTCAAGTGTGCCGGGATGAAAAGGACTGGATCCGGTATTTCCAGTTCCAGGTCATTGTGGCGGCGGCCCCTCTCGTTTTGGGCGTCGTCCAGTTCTTTCACGAGCCTTGGGACCTGATCAACCTCGATCCTTACGGTGGAGAGGGGATCGGTTCCGCTTTCGGCCACTTCTTCGGACTCATGATCACACGTCCCACCGGCAGCTTTCCGTCCATCTCCCAGTTTAACGCCTACATCACCCTCGTGGCTGCGATGGCGCTGATTCTTCTGACCGCGCGTGAGCATGAGGTTCGCTTCCTGAGATGGCTCCCCTATCCGACCATCCTCCTGGTCCTCTTCGGAGTCCTGGCGTCCCAATCGCGGGGCGCGGCGGTCATGTTCGCCGTCATCCTGGCCCTGATCTTCGGCTCCAGGAGGAACCTCCGTCTTCCGCGGCGGGGTCCGGTTCTGTGGGCGGGCGCGATGGTCCTCCTGGGGCTTGGGGCCGCGGTCATGAATAAGGAAATCCGCAACCATGCCTTTGGACGATTCACGGGAACGGAAGCGGGACAGGCCAACGAATCGCGCGAGTTTTTCACCCGAATGGGGATCATCGCAAGCGGACCGCTCAAAGCGGTGGAGGATCTCAGGGGGGGATTTCTTGGAGTTGGGGCCGGATTCCGAACCAACCTGGCCGGCCGGATCGGCGCCCGGTACGCGACCTCCAGCGTCCGTTCCGCGCTGGGAGCGGAGCAGGGCGTGGGCGATGAGATCGTCACGGAACTCGGCGTGCCCGGCCTCGTCCTCTACTATCTTCTGAAGGTGACATTTCTTTTGCTCATTCTTCGGGAAGCTCGGTCCCATCCGTCGACCGGCTGGAGGAGGCTGCTGATCTTCCCGCTCTTCGTTCATTTGATCGACTTGGGGCTCGGCCTGGAGCAGCGGGACCCGGTGTTCGCTTTCTATTATTGGTCGGGGACGGGGATCCTTCTTGCCGCGATGGCGAAGAGGGCCGAGAACGAATCCGCCGCGAGTTTGGAGGCGGCCGAGAGCGGAAGGTCAGAGCTTGACTTGTGACTTAGAGCCTCTAACAGAATGCCGATTCGTAGGGGAGCATCTTCAGATGCTCCCAATACGGGCGGATCTAAAGATCCGCCCCTACGACTTGCTATCCTCCCGTGTTCGGGCTCCTCGTAGGGGAGCATCTTCAGATGCTCCCTCTTGTCGGGAGGGCCTGAAGGCCCTCCCCTACGCATTCTGTTAGACGCTCTTAGAATGCATCCGGAAACTCACCTGCCGTAGGGGAGGACCTTCAGGTCCTCCCTGCTTGGGAGCAGCTAAAGCTGCTCCCCTACACGCTGCTTGCTCCCAGGCAACGACTAAAGCTGCTCCCCTACACGCTGCTTGCTCCCAGGCAACGAACCGGCTCATTTGGCATTTCTGGACATTTCCGGACGCATTCTTGCCGGTGCAGAACAGTCGAGTCAGTCAAGAATCAAGTTCAGACCCCCATTCCTGTGGCTTCCCTTGCGGCATGCCTGTGGGTGCTGTCGCGCATGCGGAAAAAGGGATGGGTGGCTTTGCCCGTGCCCGCCTGAAGATTCCATCGACGAAGAGACCCACACCCACGGCAAGGAAGGGATCGATTGGAATTCGGTAGAAGCAATTCTCCTTCAACTCCAGCAGGCTGGAGATCCCAAAAGCATACAGGATATTGAACAGGGCGAATGCGGACAGGGCGGTTCCCGCGCGGGTTGATGGATCGTCGAACGAACGCAGGCCGGAGATCAACCGGCGTGTCCATGCGTAGAGTGCAGTCACGAAGACCGCCAACCCGATCAACGGCACGAGATAAATCACGGAGACATCCGCCATCGAGCGGAGGATGGAATCGGTCCGAAGGGTTCCCCAGTCGTCAAATTCCCAGAAGAAACGGTCGTTCTTGTTGCCGAAAAAAATATAGAGGGCGTTCAGGACCGCCAGCGCGTATTTGGCGGGGTATTCTTTTACGAGGGTGACGGCATTCCGCTGGTACTCCTGCGAGGCCCGCGGATAGATGAGGTTGTTCCAATTCCCGTAGCCGTTTCGTTTCCACGGCGCATCGAGCACTTCGATCCCCGTGTGGGGGGCCGTGCCGTAGTAGTCGATGAACGCCTGAGGCGGCGCCCAGCGATAGATGCCCACCAGGGGGGTGATTTTCCCCTCGGCCAGAAGCCTCTCCTTCTCGTCCGCCGCAACGTAGGCGGTCATCCCGAACAGATTCCCGCCCTGCCAGGTACTGGACGTGAACATGCCCAGCCAAACGTAATTTCGAACATAGAGGCTGCCCGCCGCCAGGACGAAGATGAGGGTCAGTGCGGTGTGGAGCCGCACACGGTCCGGCGCGCGCCGGGTGGTCAGATAGAGTAGGAAAACGGCGATGGGCCCCATCCAGACGATGAGGTGATAGAAACTTCTCGTGAGAACGACGACGGCGGCCAGCAGGAGCGAAATCGCAAACCATTTCGACTTTCCGGTCTGCGCGAAACGGTGGACCGTCACGGCCATGGCGCAAAGGAGCGCGGCGAGGGGCAATCCGTAGTACAGCCACCGTTCCGCTTTGAGCATGAGCGGGGAATGGACGAGGGCGAGGGTCAGGATCAGCGAGACCGCCCTTGAAACGCCGAACGACCTCATCAGGCCGAAGGTGAGCACGGCCACCATCGCTCCCAGGATGAAGTACATCGAAGCGAAGACGATGAGATCGTACCCTTGCGGCGCTCCTTTCAGAACCAGACCCAAAAGCAAGTTGAACAAGGGAGGCTGACTGTGCATATGCAGGAGCCCTTGCAGGAGATCGGAGCGGAGAATTTCCGGATCGAGAAACTGCATGAACGACTGGAGAGGTTCGTCATAGAAGAAGGGACGAACGTGGTAGAGGACCGCGCGCGAGGCCGCGAAAAGGAGGAGAAGGAGAAGGAGACTCTTGACGTCTTTGCGGTCCACTCCGTGCCCGCCTATTGACGCCAGCATATTAGGTGGGATTAACGGGGATTCTGATCGAGAGTTTCGTGTGAGGGATAGAGGAGGCCGGCAAGTCCGGGCGTCGCTGGAGGCAGAGCAACTCGTAGTGGAACTTCCGGCAGAGATGATCGATGTTCATTGGGGCGAAGGAGGGCCAGGGGGTGGAAATCGGCATCCGGTGTCGCATCTCCGGACCCTCTTTCATGCGGTCAGTAGTCTCCGCGCAGCAAATGTTTTTCCAGCCACACGTATAGGAGGGTAAACAAGTAGCGGCTTCCCATCTCCCTGATCGCGAACTTGGACCGGTCCGCTTCCCGTCCATACCAGTGAGTCGGCACGGTGCCCACTTTGAAGCCCCGAATAAGCGCCTTGAGGGGAATCTCCACGGTGATGTTGAATCGCTTGGAAATGAGGGGCTGAACCGCCTCAATCACTTCGCGGCGATACGCCTTGAATGCGTTGGTAAGGTCGTTGTGGGCCGACCAGAACATGATCTGCATCATCTTGTTTCCGATGCGGTTAAGAACCAGTTTGTGGAAAGGGTAGTTCTCTACTACCGCTCCTGGAACAAATCGGGATCCGAAAACACAATCGTAACCTGCCTCCAGTTCGCGCACATAGGCCACGGCATCTTCCGGATCATCGGAGGCATCGGCCATGCAGATGACCACCGCGTCTCCGATCATGCGGGCAAACCCTTCGCGCAGGGCCATCCCCAGGCCAGGTTCCGAGTGGCGATGCACGGTGCTGACGTTGGGATAGCGCCTGCCCAGTTCATTTGCGATCAACCCCGTGTCGTCGGTGCTGTTGTCGTTGACGATCAGAACATGATGCGAGATGCCGTGCCCGTTGAACGTGCGGGTGAGGTTCTCCACGGTTTGCGACAGGAGAGCCGACTCATTGTGGGCAGGCACCAACAGGCACGGTTTCATGGGAGGACGGTCGACGCCGGCGGGTTGGGGCTCGCTTTCTTGGCGGCCACGAGCAGCGATTGCTTGACAAAGGCAAGCGGATGCGTGTGGAGAGGCCTGATCCGGACAACATCCAGATCAAGCGAGGCTAGGCTGGACTGCCATCCGGCCAGGGATTTGAACCGATACGGACGCGGAATCCCTTCCTGGGTCAGATTGTTTGCGAGGTAGTCGTGAACCTTGGCCAACGCGATCTCCATGCGGCCCTCGGGGATATCTTCCACCATCAACAACCTCGAGCTGGACACGCGCACGCACTCCCGCAAGATCGCGTCAGGGTCTTCACAGTGGTGGAGGACAAATGAAAGAAGAACAGTTGAAAAGTGGTTTGGGGGAAAGGGGAGAGTTCGACCATCGTACCTATGAAACGGCAGACCGGTTCGGTGGTATTCGAGTATGTCCACGCCCGTCCACTGGACTTTCAAGAGATGCGTGATCTGCTGCCCGACCAGAAGATCCCCGCACCCGACATCGAGCACATGGTCTCCCGGCGAAAGCTCAGCCGCCAACAAACGGGCGAGCCGGGCTGTGCGGGAAGATACCAGCGGCTGGAGAATCGACCGAAAGGTTGCACGTAACATGGCCTTGGACATCCGTTCTTAGAGCCTCTGACAGAATGCCGATTCGTAGGGGAGCATCTTCAGATGCTCCCTCTTGTCGGGAGGGTCTGAAGACCCTACGCATTCTGTTAGACGCTCTTAGTCAATTACGCGAGCCGGGGGCGAAAAGTAACAGGCCGCTATCGCCTTGTCAATCGCGCGGCTTACTCGGATCGCGTGTCCCGGCGGGGAATGTAGACGTCCCATCCACTGATCGGTTGATCCTTCAACTTGTACTTCTCGATGAACAAGCGAACGAAATCCGGGGGAAAAGCCGAGAAGTGGTATGCTTCCCGGTTGAATCCACCGAACATTGGACCCTGCCGAGTTTGGACGGGTCTTCGCCCCTCACTCAAGAACACCGCGTCGAATGTCTGGCTCGAGATCAACCGGTAGAGGCGATTCGGTAGCGGGAATCGATCCCTTCTATAGTCATTCAGGTAGGCCGCAGTGTCGAAGGCCGCTTTCCCCGCAAGAAGGGCGAATTCAGGGGATTCTGGTACCCAAACATCGCGTGGGTAGGACGCGATCGATTCGACTAAGCGGTCGACTGTCGAATCCTGGCGATATGGTTTCAGAACCGCTGCCACGGGCATCAGGTGGTCCAGCCGACAGGGGAACCATGCCACGCCCAGCAGCACGATCAGCAGGAGGATGCCAGACGATTGCCAGAGTGCAAATCGGCTCGGCTGAATGCGTGCCGTGCCGGCGAAGGCATGCCCAACACCAAGGCACAAGAAAGCCTCGAGGGGTATGAGCGAATTAACCCATCCACCGACATGCCAAATGCCGCTCAGCCCCATGATCAGCGCGCATGCCGTCATCAACCACCATGAGCGGATGAAGAGCCGGTCGGGAGGGGTGCGTGGGCGCACCAGCGAGGCGACCAAGAGCCAGAGGGGGGCTTGTCTGACCCAAAAGAAGAATGATGCTCGGAGCGGCGAGAAGCCGTGGTAAAGCCCGTCGGAGGCGACCACGATGTCAAGGGTCCAGAACTTGAACCAGCCTGAGGTGCTCCAGTTGAGAAACATCCAAGGTACGGTGATCTCAAGGGCGACTAGAATCGCGGCAAGGAGCCAATGCGTGGCCCTTCGAGTGCCCAATACCCACATGCAAGCGAACCCACCGGCCACCGCAGCGAGGGCATTTTGCTTTGTCCAGTACGCCAGCACAAGAAAGGTGACGCCCAAGAGTCGCGAAGCCCTTCCCCTGTGCATAAGGACAAATCCGGCCATCCAGCAAAACGTGAGAAGTGGATCCACACGGGGCAAGTCGTACCAGCGACCGGTGACCTCGAAAGCGGCCAACCAAGCCAAACCACCTAGCCATGCCGCCATGCGGCTGCGCTCAGTTGCAATCAGGTGCCAAAAAATCAGTAGGGCCGTCCCGATGATCGAAACGGCCGAAATCGCCTTTGGAACCCAAAGGGCCGGCCCTGTGACTCGAAGGAGCAGTCCCGTCAACACCATGTACAATGGGTTATAGCCGCCCACAACAGGGCATTCCTCGGGATTGCAGTAGATTGGCAAACCGACCGCGTAGCGCCAAGCGTGCGTAAAGAGCGTCGAACCGAAATCACTTCCCAAGAAAGGGGAGCGAAGTCGTGCGATTTGGGCGGCGAGATAGTTCAGACTGCACGCGCCAAGCAGAACGACCGCCGCGATTTTCAGGAGTCGTGGACGGGGATCAGATCCCAGGCACGCCCAAAGTCTGGGCTTCTGCCCGGCCGTCCACACCATGCCGGCCGATATCAGGCAGACAAGAGCCGTGATGTACAACTCGACGGCCGTTCCCGGAGAGTGGTGCGCAGCGTAGAGCCGCGTCATGACAGGAGGGAATGTGCATATTCCCGCCGCCGCCAACAGAACAACAGTGAGCGATTCGATCCGCTTCAACTCGCCTCCTGAGGTCCTTCGCGGCGGGGGAAAAGGGGCCATTCTACTTTTTCGCTCCCGGTTCGGCGGGTCACAAGGTGCAAACGAAAAAGCAGAATGTCCCCTTTTCCATTTTCCGGGCTACACCAACTCGTCATAGGCATTTTCGAATTCGCGCGCCATCCGTTCGGCGGAAAAACGGGAGAAGGCCTCCTTCTTCCCCCGCTCGCCGAGAGTTCGCCGCAAATGGGAATCGGAAAGCAGTTGGACGACGCGGTCGGCTAGAGCCGCGTGGTCGCCGACCGGGAAAAGGAAACCGGTCTCACCGTCGCGCACGATTTCCTCCGGCGCGCCGATCCGGCTGGCGAGCACGGGTTTGCCCGCCGCGGAACCCTCGATCATCACAATGCCGAATCCCTCCGCCTGCACGGAGGTGTTGACGACGATGTCCGCCGCCGCATAGAAGCGCGGCACGTCGGTCCGGAACCCGGTGAACAGGAGGGACGATGTGATTCCGAGGTCGCGCCCGAGTTGATGCAAACTCTCCTCGTAAGGAAAATCCTCTTTGAAGGTGGTCCCCCCCACGAAGAGAAACCGCGCCTGGGGGAAGCGGCGGAGGACTTCGGGCGCGGCCTTGATCAGGACGTGCTGGCCCTTCCAGGGAGTCACCCTCCCGGAAAGGAGAACGACGGGGGCCTCCAAGGGAATCCCGAGTTCCCGCCGCGCGGAGACCCGCGCTTCGTCCGCTCGACGGAACGGTTCGAGGTCGATGCCGTAATAGATAATCTTGATGTTCCTTCGGCCCTTGAAAAAATCATCCAGGCGATCGCGATTGCGCCGTGAAGTCGCTACAACAAGGTCCGCGGGAAGGCGGGACGACCCTTTCACCCACCGGCCCGACAGCTCGTGACCGCCGATGGCCGCATGAGGATGGAGAACGGTTCTCGCGCCGGCAGACTTCCCCGCGAGGGAGGCGTATGCGAAAGGATGCACGCCGTTGGCGACCACAACCTTGATGCCGTGGGCGAGGATATGCCGTCGCAGCAAGAGAACGGTCTTGGCCCCTTTGATCGGGTCCCGGAGGCGCCCGGCCCGGCAATCGACGACGGTGATGCCCGGTCGAAGGTTGCGCATGCGGTCGACCACGAACCCCGGTGTGAGGAAGGCGACGTGCGGTTCGATGGCCTTGGAGTGAAATCGGATGAGCGTTTCGAGGCTGGTCTCGACGCCGCCCATGCAATATCCATTCGACGTGACATAGAGAACAGGGAGCGGCTTGCTCATGACAGCAGTTTCATGAACCGCCCGCCGATCACCGGCCAATCGAATTCCTTCTCGTATAGTGCGCGGCCCTCGCGGGCGAGCTTGCCGCGGAGATCGGAGTCCTTCAGCACGCGTTCGAGGGTGTCCGCCAGAGCCAGGGCATCGGGCGGGCCCGCAATCACGATGTTCTCGCCGTGAACAAACGGGGCCGGGAGGGCGTCGTCGTGGAAGGCCACCACGGGCAGGCCGTGTTCGAGGGCCGCCATGACCGTTCCACTCTTGGTCATGAGGCGGTGGTCCAGGTACGCGTACACGTCAAGGCACTGAAGTCGCTTGGACACTTCCTTCGGATCCAGGAAACCGGTTTGTCCGATGACGAGGCCCGAATCGGGCCGGGAAGCCTCGCGCGTCAACAGGGCCCAGTCGGCTGCGTGCAATCGTTGCGCATCGCCGATCAGGACGTAAGCCACGGACAGGCCGCGCTCTCGAAGCGTTTTCAGGGCGTCGATCAGAATCGGCGAGGCACAGAGGTTGCTGAAGGTTCCGACCAGGTACGTAGCGGAGACGGCCAGGCGGGTTCGAAGACTCTCGCGTTCGCCCTCGCCCATCGAGACCGGCGGGATATTTCCCCCGACGGGAATCACCTGAACCGTCCCGTTTCGCCCCAGCCATTCCCGCAGGATATCGCCGTACTGCGCGTGGGAGGCGACGCTCGAATCGGCTGCATGCGCCAGGATCCGGGCCTGGGTCTTCTGAAGGAAACTGATCGGACGATGTTTGAGCCGGGCCGGCTCGGCGTACAACTCGATGAAATTGACGATCAATCGGCCCCGCATCGCGTATTTCCAGATCAGCATCCAGCAAACGAGGTAGAAGCAGATGCCGTGGCGTCCGAACATGTACAAATTGAGGTTCAGAATCACCGTGTCGGGCCCGATCCGTCCAAGAAGCCGCAGGAAAGCCGCCGTCCCTCCCCAGTTCCAGCGAGTGAAAGGATGAAAAGCAAACGGCTCGCGCCGATGGTCGCCGCCCGCAGGCTGGGCAATCACGTCCACCGAGACATGGTCCGAGAGCGTCTTCGCCAGCCAGTACGTGCAGTCGGCCAGGCCTCCGAGTTTCGGGGGGAAGTCGCGACCGATCACGGCTGCTTTCATGCCCGCGAAAATAGCCCATGTGGTTTTTCCTTGCAAAGCCGGTCCAGGCCCTACTTTGCATCGAAGAGTGCGGTGAGGTAAGTTTCCAAGCGCGTCGATGAGCGATTCACTCAGATGTCCCGGTTGTGACGAGACCTCGACCTCTCGGAAAATCGGGAGGCATGCCTCGTACCGTCTGTTCCGATGCGGCGCCTGCGGGCTGGTGTTCTCCCAACCGATGGCCATCCCCGAAGGGTTTTACGACGAGTTCGAGCAGCCGTACGGTTGGAAATGGGAATTCGATGCCTTTCTCGCGCAGGAGAGCGCGAAGAATCGTACGCTGCTGGATGTGGGCTGCGGAGACGGGACCTTCTTGGAGATGGCGAAGAAATCGGGCTACCGCGTCCATGGAGTGGATTCCAGCCGGGCCGGGATCAAAGCCGCCCGCGAACGGGGACTCCGCCACGTCCTCGCCGGCTCGTTGGATCATGCCCTCCGAGCTTTCGGCGGCAGGTTCGATGTGGTCACCTGCTTCCACACGTTGGAGCATGTCGAGAATCCCTCGGCCTTCCTTCGCAAGGTGTGCGATTTTGTTCGCCGGGGCGGAACCCTTGCCATCGGTGTCCCGAATGCGCGCCGGTTCGTGGTCCGGCTTCGGAGGGAGGTGGGCGATTTTCCCCCGAATCATCTCACCCGCTGGACGGATGGGGCTCTGAAAACGTTTCTGGCGCGGCACAGGTTGAACGTCCGCGATGTCCTGCCGGAAACGATTCACATCACCGAAGCGAAAGACGCGGGATACGTGATCTGGCTTGCGGTCAACGCGCTCACGCAGACGGGGCTGATCCACCGGCAGAGGATGCGTGCTCGTTCGAGTTCATCCGGCGCGGGGAACGACGGTGGAATGCCGGGGCACGGCTCCGCCGCGGATACCGGCACGGCGCAGGCGTCGAAGACCGCCGCCACCGGCGCGCGCGCGCCTCACCCGTCCCCGGGCGCCGTGATGCCCGTTCTCCTGAACGTGGCCCGAACCGCCGCGAGCCGGATCCGACCGATGATGCATCATGCCGCTCGATCGGCCCTCGGTGGGCTCGTGCTGCGTGGGGGACGCGGTCGTACACTCCAAGGTCCGGGCCTCCTGGCTATCGCCGAAAAGCCCGGGCGATAGGGCGGTGAGAGTCCTTCACGTCATCGCCTCGCTCTCACCGGTCTACGGAGGGCCGAGCGTGGCCGTGGTGGAAATGTGCCGCGCGCTGAGGGAGGCGGGCGTGGACGCGGAAATTGCGGCGACGAATGCCGATGGCCATCGCAACTCGACTTTGGAGGAAGCGCGCAAAAGGGCCGGAGAAGGAATTCCGGCGCAGATCTTCCGCCGACTCCCTCCCTATGCTTACATGACGAGCCCCTCCATGGCCGTCTGGCTCGCGCTGCACACACGCGAATACGACATCGTCCACGTCCACGCCCTGTTTTCTCATCCGACGACGCTGGGCTGTCTCTGGTCACGGGTCCACGGCGTGCCCTACATCATCCGGCCGCTCGGGCTGCTGGACCCGTGGTGTCTGAATCAGAACCGGATGAGGAAGCAGGCGTACTGGGCGCTGGCCGATCGCGTGAATCTCCGCCATGCCGCGGCCCTCCACTTCACATCCGACGCGGAGGCGAAGGAGGCGCAGTGGGTGCCCCCCTCCGTACGCCACGCCGTGATCCCGCTGGGAGCGCCGGCGCGGAAAACGCTCCGCCTTCCTACACGCGAAGCATTCTTGAAAAAACATTCCATCCCGCCGGGCCACTCGATCCTCCTTTTTCTTTCCCGCATCAACCCCAAGAAAGGGCTGGACCTGCTCGCCCCGGCGCTGGGCGATCTCAAGAAGAGGGGCGACCGGTTCGTGCTGCTCGTCGCCGGCCCGGACGAAGACGGCTATCGGGCGCGGGTCGAGGAGATGTTTGCCAGGGCGGGCGTGGCCGGAGAGGTCCGCTTCCTGGGACTCGTGGCGGGCGAGGACAAGGAGTCACTTCTCCTGCATTCCGATCTGTTCGTGCTGCCTTCCTATCAGGAGAATTTCGCCATTTCGGCCGTCGAGGCGATGCAGCGGGGGCTTCCCGTCGTGATCTCCGACCGGGTGGGCATCCACTCGTACGTCACCCAATGGAAGGCCGGCGCGGTTGTGCGATGTTCGAGCGAGGAACTCGCTGCAACGCTCCACCGCCTTCTTGCCGATCGGGATGGCCTCAAGAAAATGGGCCGGAACGGAATTCACCTTGTCGAGGCTGAATTTTCATGGCACGATGCCACCCGGCGTTTGGAGAGGCTTTACCGCGAAATTCGGAATCCAACTCGAAAAGCCTGCGTCCGGTGAGTCTCCGAACACACACTAAGTACGTCTAACAGAATGCGTAGGGGAGGGTCTTCAGACCCTCCCGACAAGAGGGAGCATCTGAAGATGCTCCCCTACGAATCGGCATTCTGCTAGAGGCTCTAAGCTGAAAGGGAGCAGCGCATGACCTCGGGAATTAAGCGAGTCCTCGTCACGGGAGGCGCCGGTTTTATCGGCTCCTACATCGTGGACGAGCTTTTGGCGCGGAAATTCAAAGTCCGCATCCTCGATGCGCTCGATCCCCAGGTCCACGGCAAGACGCGGAAGGTTCCCGACTGGACCAGGCAACAGCTCAAATCCGGCCGCGCGGAATTCCTCCGTGGCGACGTGAACAACCCGCGCACGGTGGAGTCCGCTTTGAAGGGCGTGGATGTGATTTTCCACGAGGCTGCCGTCGTCGGCGTCGGCCAAAGCATGTATCAAATCGAATACTACAGCCGGCACAATATGCAGGGCACGTCCGTCCTGCTGGATGTTTTGGCGAACAAGAAGCACAAGGTGCGGAAGCTGCTCGTGGCCTCCTCCATGTCGATCTATGGCGAAGGAGCTTATCGCTGCGGGACATGCGGCGAGGTACATCCCGAGCTCCGGTCGAACGAACAACTCGCGCGGCGCGAGTGGGAGATGGCCTGCACAAAATGCGGGAAGCAGGCGGAAGCGGTACCGACGCCCGAATCGAAGCCCTGCTTCTCCACCTCCGTCTACGCCATATCGAAAAAAGTTCAGGAGGAAATGTGTCTGTGCGTGGGGCGCGCGTATGGAATCCCCACCGTGGCGCTCCGGTACTTCAACGCCATCGGGCCCCGGCAGGCCCTCTCGAATCCCTACACCGGAGTCGCCGCCATCTTTTCGTCGCGACTGCTTAATAATCATCGGCCACTCGTGTACGAGGACGGCCTCCAGAGCCGCGATTTTGTGAGCGTCAAAGACATCGCGCGGGCGAATCTCATGGCCATGGAGAGCGACGAAGCGAACTTCGAGGCGATTAACATCGGCACCGGCCGGCCCACCTCCGTTGCGGAAGTGGCCCGCCTGCTGGCCCACGCCTTGGGCAAACCGATCGAGCCGGAGGTGCTGAACTCTTTCCGGCAGGGCGATATCCGCCACTGCTATGCCGATATCGGCAAGGCGCGGACCCTCTTGGGGTATGAACCCTCGGTAAGGGTTGAAGAGTGGATCCCGCGCCTCATCGAGTGGGTTCGGACCCAGCAACCGAAGGATCGCGTGGAACAGGCCAAAAAGGAGTTGGAGAAACGGGGCCTGACCAGCTAGGAAGGCGCGGTACTCGCCCGTGCAACCCGACTTAGGAAGAGGAAGGACCTCCAGGGCGAGTGCGCTCGTCGAACTCGGCCCTGGCAGGAACAAAGCGTTTCCCGCGGCCTTCGGGGTCGACCGAAAGGCGCTCCCCGGTATTCACGTGGTCGCCGATTTCCGCGGCGGACTCCCGTTCCGGTCCGACACCATCGAACGGATCATCGCCTTCAGCGTTGTGGAGCACGTGCCGGACGCACCGCGGCTCATCGGCGAATGCCACCGTGTTCTCAATCGCGGGGGTGAGCTCTGGATCAAGGCTCCTTCCCCCGATTCGCCCAACGCGTGGGACGATCCAACCCACGTCCGCCCGTTCACCCGCGGGTCGTTCCTATATTTTGTCGAAGGCCACGAAAAAAACTACTACTTCGATTTCTCTTTCAGCGGCTTCCGGGACGAAATGGATCCCATCGCGCGGCAGTCGTTCTGGAAATGGCGGTGGCTCAGCCGGTGCGTTGCGACCCTGCGCATTCCGATCCTTCGCCGCGCGTACCAGCCGATCTTCGTCCTGATCAAGTAGATTCCAGGCAAGCGATCAGCCATCAGCCGTCGGCTTTCAGCCTCTGGACATAGATAGGCGCAGGACGCAAGACGCAGGCAGGAGCGATCCGTCCCGCGCAGGTGTCTTGCATCACGACCCGTCTCCCGCGTCTTGCGGCTCCTCTTGATCCAAGGCTGACCGCTGAGAGCTGACCGCTGAACGCTTACAAGATGCTAGAAACGCTTGACATGCCATTTAGCTTTTCATTTCGGGGGTTGCTTGACATGCCGGCCCGGGTTTTGTAGCGTCGGCGGGCGAAGAAGGGGGAGCAGAGCGCCACTTTCTTCACCGAATCGCCCAGAGCGTGGGCTATGAGTCGTCGGGGGAGACAAGAGAGGATACGGGAATCCTTAGAGTCCATAAAGCCAGGTTGACCGCCAGTGCGGTCGTCATGCCGCCATCACTCCATTCTCCGAGTTCCGGAATCTCCCTGCCGGCAGGCCCAAGTGAAAGGGCCGTGTTGCTGAAGCGAGCCTTAGCACCTCCTTCGACGCCAAGACCGTATCGTGGTTCCACTCGTCGTCCCGATGCCAGGACTTCATCATTCCACTCATCGTCCCCGCATGGGGGCCGAAGCGTAGCAGAGGGGGCGAGACAGGGCCCCGGCCTGCCGGCGCTGCTGCTCATTGACCTCATGTCTCTGAAAGGAGCCTGACATAAAACGATTTTCGATCTCACACGGATCTCCACGCAGCTTGGGTTGGCTTGTCGTGTGCCTCTTTTCGTTGGCCGTCAGCCCGTGTGAGGAACAGGACAAAACGAAAGGCCCTACGCGGATCGGCCCCGAGGGCGGCGTGGAAAAAGGGCCGAACGGCTCGGAGGTGATCATTCCGGCGGGATCGGTGGGCACGGATTACTCGGAGTGGCAAAAGTGCAAGCCCGAAGAATGCGGGGTGCCGACCGACGTTGAGATTACCAAGGAATCCGTCCCGAAAGATTTGGTCCCGCCGGAGGGGGCGGAGGTATTCAGCGACGTGTACATTGTGCGGGCGTCAAGACACGTCTTCGCGCCGAACCCCGTTTCCAAATACATGTTCATCATTAAGATCCCGCTGAAGGACAGGGTGGCGCCAGGGGAGGAGGTGTGCTCGACGGATTTGGCGGAGTTGTGGTGGTGCACCGATTTTGAGGGGGAAGACTTGGATCCCTCGGGCCGGTTTGTGCTTGCGCGTTCGGCCGAACTCTACGGTCCCGACAGCCCGGCCGTCATCCGACTTCCGGGTACGCCTACGGAACTCAAACTCGTTGTATTCCGAAAGACCCCGGAGAAGCTTCCTCAGGTGGCGCCCCAGCGAGCCTCCGTGAGCGGCAGGTATTTCGAGGCATTTGCCCCCAAGGGGATTGCGCCTCAACAGGTTCAGGCCGTCTTGACTTCTCTCGACGCGTCGATCGAGACGTACCGACGCTTGGGTTTCCGAGAACCGAAGCTCGATGCCTTCTCGGGATCACAGGCTTTCCGGTTGCGGATACTGCGGAACACCACCCCGCCCTGCACGGATCCCAACCTCTTGGGTCAATACGAACCGCAACAAGTGGAACAGAATGGGGTTCGTGCCCCGAGCGGTTGGCGGCCCCACCTCATCATCTGCCAACGCAGCCTGTCGGAACCGGCCGTGCTCCAGACCACCGCCGCGCACGAGCTTTTTCATGCGATCCAGTTTTCCTATTTCAACTGGCCGCGGTTCCGAGACGCCTGGGAGGAAGGGAAACCCCTTCTGTGGTTCACCGAGGGTTCCGCCGAGGCCCTCGCTGGAACCGTGGCTGCGGGCGGCACGCCGCAAGCCACGAGCGATTACGATCCACTCTCGCTCAAAGACTCCGTCTTGGCGGACCGTGTCTGTGAAAACCGGGGAGGCACGCTTTGCTACCAGGCGCAGGATTTCTTCGTCTTCCTCGCCCTGAGCCGGACCGACTCGATCTGGGGCTTCCTCAAGCAAGCGCTCCAGGCATTTGCCGTAGGCACAGACGCCGTTTCCGCCCTGGAAGCCGCACTCGCGCCGGGATCGATTCAGAAGAGCTACCTCGCGTTTGCCGAGGAACGCGCCTACCGGCATGCGCAAAAAATTCACGCCGCGGAAATTCCACTCAAACAAGCCGCGCCGCGGCCCCGACCGAGGAAAATCACGGAAACTTTTCTGCGTGGCGGGAGCAGCGCGATTATTTCGCGCCAGTCTTGTCTTCGCCTTACCGACTGAAGGGGGAGAACGGATGGTACAAGGATATGAAAGGAGTTCTGAATGAGAAACAAGATGGGAACGAGAAAACGCATCGCATGGGCATTCCTGCCCGCCGCCTTTGCGCCGGTGTTCATTGGGGGATGCGCCTCCATGTCCGCACTCCAGACGGCCCGCACGTTGCCCCAAGGTCAGGTTGTGGTCGTTGGGGCCGCAGGGGTGACGGGGGTCCATGTCGAATCAAGTGACCCCGGTGCAGGGGACGAGGATTTTGTCCTACCGGTGGTTGAGTCCATGGCCCGCCTGGGTGTCTGGCCAGGCCTGGATGTCGGACTCAAGTACTTTGTAGGAGGCATCCTCGCGGACGCGAAATATCAATTCCATGGACGAGAGCCCGCATCGGACACGGGATTGGCTGCGGGTTTCGGTGTGGACTACTCGGGGCGGGACGTGAACTGGTGGGATCTCTATTTCCCGATCTATGCCAGCTACGATCCATCCGAGTGGTTCAGCGTGTATGGCTCGCCTCGATATGTCCTGCGCCTAGCCGACACCCTGGGAAACCACCATCTCCTCGGGGCCGTAGGGGGGATTGCGATGGGCAAAGAGAAGCGAGTGTTTATTGAGGCCGGATACATGCTGGACACGGGGCTCGGCCTCGTAAAAGGACCTAGCTTCCAGGGAACCGTTGGACTGACGCTCGATTCAAAGCGGCTTTTCTCGCGCCGCGAATCCCCCCCAGACTCCCCGTCTTCAGCCGACGGACCGGCCGTGCCGGCTCCGAATTGAAAAGGCGAACCCATGAATGACCCAGTCACACTGTCGCGCATCTCGGCGAGTGAGAATACCTTGAACGAATCACCCCAAAACAAAGGAGGACGAATGAAAAGAACACCCTTCCTACTAGCATTGTCAACGGCCTTGGTGCTGGCCGCCTGCGCCGTTGCTCCGGCTCCCTTGGTCGGAACGCTCTACACGAATGTCTCCTACCCACGGCAGGTCTGGCACGGCCTGGAGACGTCGAAAAGAGGAGAAGCCTGCGCCTCAAGCATCTTGGGGCTCGTCGCCACCGGCGACGCCAGCATTGAGGCGGCGAAGAAGGATGCGGGGATTCACGAGGTGGCATCGGTGGACCACACCGGATCGAGCGTCCTCTTCTTCTATTCCACCTACTGCACGATTGTGACGGGCAAGTAGGTTCGCCTCGCCACGGGATGCGCGACAGAGTGGTTGGCCGTGGAGAAAGGATCGACCTCGCGCTTGGTTGCGCCATGTGTGCCTACTGCGAAGGGAAAGGAGGAGAAGAGAGACGTGCCATACTTGGAGATGGGCATATTTGGACTTTGACCTAAGCTGACCACCATATCCTGTAGGACAGCCGATGGGGGGGTGAGAGTGCTAGGCTCCGCGCTTTCTAGGGAGTAGGATGACATTGAGTACGGGTGTAGTCACGCGGCCGCCGCTGGAACGGTTCTGGATCATTCATCGGAGCCTGCGCGCGGGTCGAACGGAGGACGGCGAACGGCCGAGCTGCACCTCGCTGGCGCGCCTCCTCGAGGTCTCCACGAAAACGGTCCAGCGGGACATCGATTTCATGCGGGACCGCCTCAAGGCGCCCATCGAATACCACCGCGAGTCGAAATCATGGCGGTACATGCGCGATGACTACGCGTTTGCACTGAACAGCCTATCTGAAGAAGACCTCTTCGCCCTCATCTATGGGTGCCAGGTCCTCCAGAAAATCGGCGTGGGCGCTCTGGGTGACGAACTGCTGGCGCTGGCGAGGGAGACCAATCCTTCGAATCCGTCGGGAGAATCGTCCCTTGTGTCTTTCTCCGATGAACCGGGCGTCATCCTCGATCCGGGCATCCTGCGCCCGGTCATCCAAGGCCTGCTCAGGCGAAGGCGGTTGGACATCACATACTTCACCATCTACCGGGAGGCCGTCACCCGGCGCCAGGTGGATCCCTACCACCTCGGGAGATACATGGGGCGCTGGTTCCTGATCGGGTACGACCACTTCCGGAAGGGCAGGCGCGTCTTCGCCGTCGCCCAGATCAAACAAGTGCGCGTTCTGCGGCAGACCTTCACGGTGCCTCCGGAATTCAACCCGAGAAAATACATCGGGGAGGATGGATTCAGCTTCGAGCGGCTGAGCGGCCCGGTGAAGGTGGAGCTGGCGTTCGAGAGGCAGGCCGGACTCGTAGCCCGTGAACTCATCTGGCACAAGACCCAGCGGTTCGAGGAAGGCGCCGACGGCCGCATCCATCTTATTTTCGAGACGAAAAACCTCCAGCAGGTGCTCCGATGGGTTCTGGCCCGAGGCGCGGACGTGGAGGTTGTGACCCCCGCGGAACTCCGGCGTGAAGCGTACAAGGTCTTGTCCAAGGCCGCAGGCTTCTACGCAGGCGACAACAACAATGGGGTCAAGTCTTGAATTGGCATTGGTTGGGGGGCTGGACGGATGGCACGACCCCTTCGAACTCAGTTCCCCGGGGCCGATCACCATGTCATGAACCGGGGACTCGATCGCGCGCCTGTCTTCGAGACCCACGCCGATCATCAGCGATTCACCGAGCTTTTTCAGGACATTTCTCAACGTTGGGGCGCGCGCATTCTCGCCTACTGTTGCATGACCACTCATTACCATCTCTTTCTACAACCCCCCGGCGGCAACCTTTCCCGCTTCATGCGCCATGTCGATGGAGTCTACACCCAACGACTCAACCGCAACCGGGGCCGCGACGGTCCCCTTTTTCGAGGGCGATACAAGGCTGTCCTGGTCGATGTCGATTCACACCTCCTTCAACTCGTCCGGTACATCCACCTCAACCCGGTCGAGGCGGGACTCGTCGAGACGGCTGGATCATACCCATGGAGCAGTCATGGTCTCTATCGCGCCCGGAGCAAGCCCACCTGGCTGGCTCATGAGGAAGTCCTGGGTCATTTTTCCGGGCTGAAGGCTTTTGAGGAGTTTGTGGCGCGGGGGAATGATATCGTCCTCAAGACGTTCTTGGATGGGCATCGGCGCAGCCCTTTCCTCGGCTCCGCGGATTTCCTATCCCGGGCGCTTCGCAGAACCGCCTCGTCGCGGGAGCATCCGCGTAGGGAACGCGCGCCTCAGTTTCGGACGGTGGAGGACGTGAAGGACACCGTCACCCGAGAATCGGGAGTGGGCCGGGAGGAGTTGGAGAGATGCCGGCCCGGACGGCGGAACGGGAGGGATCTGGCCATCTACTTGGCCGCCCGTTGCGCGGGCTTTAGCCATGGGGACATCAGGGGTGGTTTTAGTTTGACCGGCGGCAGTGCGATCACCCGTGCGTGTGCGCGGGTGGAACGGTCCCTCTCCCGAGACCGGACTCTGCGCAAGCTCTATCGAGAGATCATGCAAAAGGTGGACTCACCTATGCCAATTCAAGACTTGACCCCAAGGGTTTCCAAGCTGAACCTCCATGGTGAAATCCCATGCAAGTGGGGGAGCGCCCACAGCGGTGGCGGGACCGAACGGGCTGCCCACGGCGAGCTCCCCGGGACCGAATTCACTTGACGCGTCACGTGTGGGCGAGTAGCGTGTCCAGCAGGATGCGAAGTACGGGGAGAGAAGGAGGGCCAGTGGTTTGAAAATCATCTCGGCCCCCCGGTCTACACGATTCCTCAACTCTCCTTGCGCATGCCGGAGAACAGATCCTGTTCGAATTCATGGTTCCATGGGATGGGCACTGACGAATGACCCCCGGGGGAGCGACGAGTTGCCGTTCGTGGTCCTTGAAGCAGATGCGTGGGGGGGCAGAGTTCAGTCAAGCGTTGCTAAACTTGACGGAGGGAACAATGGGGTCAAGTCTTGACTTGATACTACTTGGAGCGATTTGATGGCGCGGCCGTTGCGAGTCGAATTTCCCGGGGCGTACTACCACGTGATGAACCGCGGCCTCGATCGGCAGCCGGTCTTCGAGCGGGAAGCCGATCATGGGCGATTCGTGGATCTGCTCGCGGATGTCGCGACGCGGTGGGACGTCAAAGTAATGGCCTATTGCTGTATGAAGACCCACTACCATCTTTTCTTGCAGACCCCTCGCGGGAACGTGTCTCGGGTGATGAGACATGTGGACGGACTGTACACCCAGCGATTCAACCGGGCTCGCGGGCGTGACGGTCCGTTGTTCCGAGGCCGCTACAAGGCTCTTCTGGTGGATGCGGATGCCTACCTGTTGCAACTGGTCCGGTATATTCACCTCAACCCTGTTGAAGCCGGCGTGGCGAGGTCCGCGAGGGCCTACCCGTGGAGCAGTCACCCCTTGTACCTTGCCTCGAAGAAGCCGGGATGGTTGGCGTGGCAGGAGGTGCTGGGTCGATTCTCGAACCTTGGCGCCTTCGAGCGGTTTGTGGCGGAGGGGAACGAGGCTGCGCTGAGGGACCATATGGAGAGTGGGCGTCGGAGCCCGTTTCTGGGGGATGGGGGATTTCTTGCCGCGGCGATCAGGAGGGCCCGACCGTCTCGGGAGCATGCGCGGAAGGAACGGACCCCGCAGTTCCCCTCCTTGGGCGCCGTGGTGCAGGCGGTGATTCGGAAGACGGGTCGGACTTCACCGGAGATCGTGAAGGGGCGTCGGGGTCGGACGAACAACGCGCGGAACCTGGCGATCTACGTTTCCAGCCGGGTGGCGGGGTTTCCGAATGCGGAGATACGGCGGCATTTCGGCCTGGGGAGCGACAGCGCCGTGACGAAGGCGTGCGTTCGGGCCGACGGCTTGCTCCGTGCGGACGGGAGGGCCAAGAGGCTGTTGAAGGGGATCACCGCGCAGCAGGAGGCGCGTGAAGAACGTTCATGATCCGACGCAAGACGGGTCGAGAAGTATCAAATCAAGACTTGACCCCAAGGGCACTTGATGTCATTTCCATGAACGTTGGAGTCAAGATTCCATGTTTCCCGGTCCAGGTTTTCCCCCGAGAAACCGGAGAATCTGTTGACATCATGTGGAGATTCGATAGAGTACGCTCAAGGGAGACGGATACGGGGTCGTCTGAAGGGACCCCAAGGCACTTAAACGTTGTTAAAGTACGTTGCACTGCAAAGGGGAGGGAGCAGGATGACAGTGAGGGAGGGACCGCCAGTGGGTGGAGGATTGGGGAGCAAATGAATCTCGCCGGAGATTCCGTCTGCCTTTCGCCCGTTCACCCCGTTAGAGGCCCCGTGGCTTGCCACGGGGTATCTTCGCTTCAGCACAAGCCCGGGGTCCGAAGCCCGGTGCGGGGATCTAACGGGGTTCACCGGAATCTTTCATCGTTCAAGATTTTCCAAGTCAGTATATCCGTGGGGTCCCGATCCCCCATAGCCCTGCAAGATGGGCCCATATTCGGGACCCCCGGTGCAAATTCTTCATGGCCTCACCTACTACGACGCAGAGACTTCATGGGATTTCGATTCGTCGTCCCCGAAACGGAGTGGAGGGGACCGTACTTGGAGCTTTGCGGAGAGTGCGGTGAATTTTCTTCAACGAATTCCTCGCAACAATCCGCTGCCCGGCGATGCAAGGACTGAATGGTGTTTCCAATCATCGTACCCCATGCCTAGGAGGGTATGGGGCCATGATATGTCGCCGCGCCCAGGATGGCGCGGCATGGACCATGGCCCGAAGCGCAGCGGAGGTGTGCTCCCAAACGTCTCCCGGGGGTCGGGCCAAGCGGTGCCGCGCTGTGTGGGTACCAGGGAGAATGGAGGGAGTCCGCCGCGTGGCGGATTCCCCCTTCTCAAGTTTCACGAAGTCCTGCGAAGGCAACGGGGAGCGAGTCCGTGGGGGCGTCCGCCAGCCGGCGGAGCCCCCCGGCAAATTTCTTTCGCCTTACGATTCACGAGTTCACTGGCTTACGGGTTCACGACTTGTGCGCGGAACGGGGAAAACCTTTTGTGTTCGTTCAACCCCCCCCATCCTGGCCTTCCCCCTCAAGGGGGGAAGGGGTGGTAGCCGCACTCCCTTGCCGAGGACGGTATGGGGCCATGACATGTCGCCGTGCCACGGACGGCGCGGCATGGAACATGGCCTTCATGGGTGCGTCTTCAGACGCAGGCGTAAAGCCTGCGCCTACCTCCTACCCCTTGAGGGTGAGGATTCAGGTGGGGGTGAACGCTTGCGTAAGCTCCATGCGAGTGGGGGGAGCGAACCGTCCGGAGTGCGTCTGTCCAGTGGCGGACGCCCCGGCAAATCAGAATACCCGCCGCCCGGTCCGCAAACGTCTCCCGCGGGCCGGGCCAAGCGGTGCCCTATCGATGCGAAGTCTCTATAGGAAAAATGCGAGTAAGGGGGAGCAGCCGGGGTTCGGGGCCGCAAAGCTCCGACCCCGGCAAATTTGCGTTCTCATGTGGGCACAAGGGAGTCCGAGGGCTGGACTGCACGGTCCGGCCCTCGGCAAGTCTCTTTCGCCCTACGATTCCCGGTTCACGGGATCACTGGCTCACGGGTTCACGACTTGTGCGCGGAACGGGGAAAACCTTTTGTGCTCGTTCAACCCCCCATCCTGGCCTTCCCCCTCAAGGGGGGAAGGGGTGGTAGCCGCACCCCCTTGCCGAGGACGGTAAAGCCTGCGCCTACCCCCTACCCCTTGAGGGTGAGGATTCATATGGGGCTGAACGCTGTTCTATCAACCCCAAAAGGAGGACACCTCTATGAAACGATTTTCGATGCACGGCACATGAAACCGAGAAGTATCAAGTCAAGACTTGACCCGTGCGCCGTTGACGATGCGGGGGGCGACCCCAAATGTGCAGGGATGGAAGGTTGGGCTTAGGCTTTGCGGAATAAGTACAAGGCAGTTCCCCCCACCACGATGGCTACGGTCAGCCCGAAAAGCGATGAAAGGATCAACTCCATGCTCTACCCTTTCCAAATCTTATAAGCGATGAGAAGAAAAAGCAAGATCATGACCACGCCCATGCCCAGGGAAACCAGATATGTTCCGACACCGATTTCCGCCTTGAGAAAACGCAATCCCGTAGGCGTAGCAACCAGGATCAGGAATGAAATCTCGGCAAGCCTGAGAAAGAACTTCACGAAATCCGTCCGATCCCTTCCCGCTTCCATCGAGTCCGGCTTCTATCAGGCTGGACATCGCGAGTCAAACGCTTTCATTAGGAGAGAGCCGAAAGCTGATAGCTGGATGCTTGTGGGAATGCTCCTTGACGACTCACGCTTCACAATCCACCATTCACCCATGATGCGAGGAACGGGGAAAACCTTTTGTGCTCGTTCAACCCCCCATCCTGGCCTTCCCCCTCAAGGGGGGAAGGGGTGGTAGCCGCACCCCCTTGCCGAGGACGGT